>CAVSGB010000287.1:0-4703 GCA_963726845.1 uncultured Bacteroidota bacterium
ATAGCCGTATCCAGTTCACACCTGACCTAATGCCTTCCGACGTTACCGGCACAAACGTATTTAACCTTAGTAAAGGAGAATTTCAATTCAACGCCGGGCCTGTTTTCGGGAATATCATTTTAATCGACGAAATTAACCGTGCACCGGCCAAAACACAAGCTGCGCTTTTCGAAGTTATGGAAGAAAGGCAAGTTACACTCGAAGGAAAAGCACATATTATGGAACGGCCATTCAACGTATTTGCAACGCAAAACCCGATCGAGCATGAAGGCACTTACCGCCTGCCAGAAGCCCAGTTAGACCGGTTCCTTTTTAAAATTTCCGTTGGCTATCCAACCCTTGATGAAGAAGTAGAAATATTGCTTCGCACGCAGGAACGCAAGTCAAAACTCGAAATTGATGAAATAAGCCCGGTTGTCAGTGGATCAAAAATTACGGAATTTCAAAAATTAATTAAAGAAATTATTATTGAAGAATCATTAAGAAAATATATAGCGCAACTCGTCCATAAAACCAGGTTGCACAATTCGATATATCTGGGAGCATCGCCCAGGGCAGGAATTTTTATCATGAATACGGCTCGTGCAAATGCAGCGCTTGAAGGCCGTGATTTTGTTACACCTGAAGATATCAGGTATGTTTTATATCCAGTTTTAAACCACCGTATACAGCTTACTCCGGAAAAAGAGCTTGAAGGACAGACAGTAAAAAATGTGGTAAACAATATTGTTCAGACAGTCGAAGTGCCGAGATAAAGATAGGATAGTTGAATAGAAAAGCAGGGAAGTTGAGATTTTGGGAAAACCGATGTTCGATGTTTAATTCTCGATGTTTTAAATACCTTGCACTGGGCACTAAGCACTAATTACTATTAATGATGATTGGTAACTTAAAAAATATTTTTATCAGAAACAGGCTTTACTATTCGCTTGTAACGATAGTATTTTTATTTGTACTTGGATATTTCTTTGAGCCTGTTTATGTATTGGCTAAATTCAGCCTGCTGGTTCTTTCCAGTCTATTGTTAATTGATTTACTTCTTCTATTTTCAGTAAAACAAGGCATATATGCACAACGCATAACACCTGTGCGAATGTCAAATGGTGACACGAACGAAATTAAAATTATTGCCTCAAGCCAATACCTTTTCAACATTAAATTTAATATGATCGATGAATTGCCTTACCAGTTTCAAATAAGAGATTTCGATGTTGAAGGCACACTTGAACCGGGAATTGAAAAAGAAATAAATTATAAATTAATGCCTCAGGAAAAAGGGGAATACAATTTCGGGCAAATCATGGTTTATGCTTTTTCATTTATTGGCCTTTTAAGCAAGAGATATAAATGTGGAAAACCAGCAACTGTTGCTGTTTATCCCTCGTTTATGCAAATGCGCAAATACGAATTCCTTGCCGTTGCAAACCGAATGGAAGAAGCGGGTATTAAGAAAATAAGACAAAAAGGTATTCACACAGAATTTGACAAAGTACGCGAATATGTTCAGGGCGACGATTATCGAACAATGAACTGGAAGGCTACAGCCCGCAAAGGGAACCTTATGGTAAACCAATACCAGGATGAGAAATCGAAAGAAGTTTATTGCGTCATTGATAAAAGCAGGCTAATGAAAATGCCTTTTGATGGATTGTCGCTATTGGATTATTCCATCAATGCAAGCTTAGTGATGAGTAACATTGCATTGCAAAAACATGATAAGGCAGGATTGATAGCTTACAACACACAGATTGATAATTTTATTATGGCAGATAACAGGACAGGTCAATTGCAAAAAATCCTGGAAGCTTTGTTCAATCAGCAGACCAATTTTCTTGAGTCGAACCTGGAACTCCTTTATCTGACTATAAAGAAGAAAGTTCACCAAAGAAGCCTGCTTATTATGTTTACAAATTATGAAAGCCTTGTGTCACTGAAAAGAAATTTAAACCCATTTAAAGAACTTTCACGAAATCATTTGGCCCTGGTAATTATCTTTAAAAATACTGAAATAGAAAAATTAACAAAGCCAATATCATATTTGCCTGAAGATATTTATTATCAAATCACGGCAGAAAAATTTATATACGATAAAAAATTAATCGTGAGAGAGCTTAACCAACATGGCATCCATGCTATATTGACAAACCCTCAAGACCTAACCGTAAATCTGATAAACAAATATCTCGAATTTAAATCACTTGGAATGCTTTGATGGATTATTGCTGAAAATGAACTTACCCTTTAATAGACAGCAAACGCTATTTACAATTTAAACCGGCAAAGTAGGTTAAGATATCCAAGTTCATACTTTAGCCTACTTAAATAGTTGCTTATCTACAAGCGGGCGGGAGTCAAACTAATTTAAAGCATATTGATTTTACAATAGTTATCAAGCTCCATTTTTGAACAGACATTTGGGCAACCTGAATATATTTTAACATCAAAGTTATTCAAATACATAAATGTTTTATCTTAGTATTTAAATAACAAATTAAACGATACATTTTCAACATAAAAAATAAAACCCGCAGACTATATTATAAACGGGGGCAAGGAAAAAACAGACAAAATGAAAAACAATTAAACTTTCACAACTATGACAAAAACAGACAAATTGTTAGAAGAACCAATGAAATGGTATCATTACATTGCAGGATTTTTTGCAGGAGGATTTTTAACGAATGCAGTTCCACATTTTGTTAATGGAATTTCAGGAAACGCCTTCCCGACACCATTTGCTAATCCTCCAGGTCAAGGACTTTCATCTCCTATGACTAATGTTTTATGGGCATTATTTAATTTGCTTGTTGGATATTTACTTTTTAGGGTTAGTAGGATAAATTCAAAAAGTAAATTAGGGTTGTTCTTATTTTTTGTAGGAATGATTCTAATTAGTATTATGTCCAGTATTGCATTTATGGATAAAGCAAAATGAATGATTTTAAAATCAATTGAAAAAACCAGCCCATAACACACGCAATTGAAGAACGCTATACATAAATTGATTTTAAAGGTATGAGAAAGATAATGAGTTTATTAGGAATAGGGCCAAAATTAGTTTTATTCACCTTATTATACTCATTCTTACTAAAAACAGAAATTGAACATTATCATTTTGATATTACACTAAAGATTGTGCCATACAATTTTTTAGTTATTATAGGAATATTATTGATAGTAGTGGGAGTATTGCTTTTAATTCCCTCTTTTATAGCAATAAGTAAATTACGTAAGGTAGATAGTTTATATACAAATGGGATTTATTCAGTATGTCGCCACCCTCTATATTCGTCATGGATAATTTTTACTGTTCCTGGAATAGTTTTATTATTAAATTCATTAATATTATTGACTATTCCTTTGGTAATGTATTTTATATTTAGGTTATTAATAAAAGATGAAGAGTCTTTTTTGCTCAATAAGTACGGAGATAAATATCGTGAATATAAAAATCAAGTAGGATTATTATTTCCTATGATTTGGAAATATAAAAATGAGAAAGAACACTAAAATAAATTAATATACGCCCAACATAATAATAATGAAAATAAACGGAAGTAATGACATTTCAATAGCGTCTACCTTCGATCTAAGTTCACAGCGGTTCTATCATGGAACGAAGGCCAACCTTAAGCCAGAATACTTGATTGAAAATGTTTAATCCGATTTTATTTATTTTTCAATAAGCTTTAATTCAACAAATTGTTGCAATCCAAATTTTGAGGCAGGTCAATAGGGTCTGAAAATAAGTAAGAACCTTGCGGGAAAACATTAAGTTCTCTTAACTTTTTCAGGCGTTCTTTCTGGGAATTTATTAAGGTTCTGTTTATTCCTGAAAAGCAGATTGCATAATCGTTAGATATTTCGCCATCTATTTCACCATATTGAACATCAGCCATGAAAAAAATTTCTTATTAAAATTTATAGCTTTAGCCGAATAAGAATGCCTTGGACATTATTTCCTGCTCTGCTTTATCGATTTTGTATTTTTCAGCAACGACCCTCCAATTTTCTACAGATCGTTTGATGGATTCAATAATTTGATTTGCCTTCTCCGATGAAACGCGAAAATAATCAATGACTTCTAATGCCAAATTCAAATCTAATGAATTGTCGTTTTCCGATATATTTAGTTTTAAGCCCGTTCCGTTTTTCTACAGGATTCATATCATAAGCAGGAGAAAGAATCCAGCCTTTTTTAGTAAGCAGAAACCCATGGTTTCGAAGGTGGTCATCGGTATTTGATACACAAATGTTAAAAACAATCCTTCTCCAGAGTTCTTCAAGATCGAGATCGACCCTGGCGCCATGTTTTATTATAAATTCAGCTAATGCAAGATAACTTACTCCATCCTGAAAGCTGGCTCCGTCGGTGTAACCCAATAAAGTCATTGCAGATGCAAAATGGATTCTTTCCCGCGCAGCCGCACGATCAAAACGCTTTGTTAGAAAAGTATGATATTTGGTTGTGAACTTGCGCACCATTGCTACCGAAATATTTATATCAGGGCACCTCTAAAAACCTGTTTTTTTAATACAATGCCAAAACAAAAAATATTTTAAACTTCTAAAAACCTAATTTTCGTACGCCTATATTTTGTTATATATTAGTATATCAATCATATACATAATCAGATATTTCACGTCCGGACATACCTATCCCATAGCAACCACTATTTTTATTTGAGCACAGTGGGGTATAT
>CAVSGB010000288.1:0-3368 GCA_963726845.1 uncultured Bacteroidota bacterium
GATCCTTTACTGAATACTTCCAAAACCTAGCAACTTGGGACACCAAAACCGATTATATTTCTTTCCTGGCAAGTTTCGTAAAAACACCCGACCGTCAGCGTTTCGATTCACATTTTAAAAAATGGCTTGTTAGGGTTGTGGCTTGTGCTTTGGTTGACGGTATTTTCAACAAACAAGCCACACGACAAACAAAATAGCGGCAAATCTACATTTTGCCGTTTCCTTTGCCCGCCTGCTCTAAAAAACTACATTGCCGAAAACCTATCTATTGACAAAGACAGCCGCATTTTGCTTTGCCGGAATATACTAATAAACCTCGATGAGCTTTCAACCCTTTCAAAAGTCGAAATAAATTCGCTAAAAAGCCTTTTTTCTAAAGACAAGATAAACGAACGCTTGCCATATGACCGCCGCAATTCCATTTTACCACGTCGTTGCAGCTTCATTGGTTCAACAAACCAAATAGAGTTTTTAAATGACGAAACAGGTTCCGTCCGTTGGCTTTGTTTCATTATTGATGAAATCGACTGGAGCTATTCAAGCAAAGTAAATATCGACATGGTTTATGCTCAGGCTCACCACTTATTCAAAAACGGTTTTGAGTACAATTTAACTCAGGAAGAAGTAAAAGAAAATGACGAGTACAACAAGCAATTCCAAATAGTAACTTCCGAAAAAGAATTAATCAATAAATTCTATCGTCCTGCAACAAAAGAAAACCATGAAATATTCTGGACAGCCACGGACATACTTTTAAACCTTGCCCACCTTACCGAAAACAAAGTAAAACTTTCACCTGTAATATTAGGTAAAGCATTAAAAATAAATGGCTTTGAGCGTGTAAAACATCCAACAGAACAGATATACGGTTATTACATTTTTCGTAAATAATTTCCACATTTTTCTTTAAAATTCCAATCCAATAATTTATTAATAAACTGATATTGTGATTTATATACAAACTTTCTACTCTTAACTCTTTGTTTTTTTGTTCAAATTTTACAAACTCTTTTTCATTTTATCTTACCTACTTACCTAAGAAGCTCTAAACATATAATAAAATAAGGCTTTCTCGCTTAGGTAAGATGAATTTTTATCTTACCTATCATACCTGGTAAGACTTCCAGAGGTTTTTTCACTTTCTTAAGGTAAGATAGGTAACTTGTTTTTAAGCATCTTACCTGCCACTATTATTTTGTTATTCAATTATTTAAACTGCCTTAAGGTAAGTAGGTAACTAGGTAAGATGTTTTTGGAATAAATTTATTTTTCATTCATTTTAAAAATTAATCATTTTAATGGAAGAATAAAGGCCATTTCTTATTAAATTGTATTAAAAAGCAGGTTTTATAATTTTGAAAATAATTTGAATAAAATTGGCGTATTAAAATTTTAATAAATCTCATTTATGTTATCAATTAAAGAAAGAATTGAAGATTATTATGATAGTTTATCAGCAAATAAACTTGTTTTCAATAACAAAAAATGGAATCGTAGAGTCCAACTACCTCTAAAAATTGTTTGGATACTTTTATATTTTCCATCCTTGTTAATTCAATATTATAAATTTAATTCGTTGTATATGGTCACTTTATCTCGTATGTATGATGATTCTAGGTTTATGTGGTTTTTTTATATTCATAAATCCTCATGCTAAAAAACAATTAAAAAAACTAAAAATAGTTACTGAGAAAGGTTTTTTTAAACATTGGTCCACAAAAGAATATCACGAATACAAGCTCAAACTCTTAGTCTCTTTATTAACAAAGAATAAAATGCTTTTGAAAAAGCCAATAGATGTAGAATTAGCTGACCAATATAGTAAGCTTTTTTATGTAGAAGCAAAAAATCTATTAACAAATAACCGTATTATTATTGGAGGCAGTGTGTTATTATTATTTATTATACCTCTATGGAGCAGTTTTTTAAACTGGCAATTTTGTAATACCGCAAAAACGGATATTTTATCAACAATGAAATTAAGTATTAGCTTATTATTAATAATCTTTATGATAATTTATTTGATTTATTATTTTCGTAGCTTATTGAACGACTACATAAATCGTAAAGGCAATAAATACAAGGATATTGCCAAATTAATGGGGATAATAAGTATGAATTTAAAAATAAAATATGCTAAAACTCTCTAGTTTGAACAATTCAATTTAAAATTTCACACTTATAGTCGCATACATGGCTTTTGGGTTCGGTACCGACCCCCTGTCAATAGCATTATCCGAAAAGTTATTATCAGTAAATGTAGTGGCTTCCGGGTCGTACCCTCTATATTTTGTAATTGTAAATAAATTTTCAAAGCTTATCGATAACTTGAGCTTAACATGTTTGTAAAATTTCTTATCAGGAATATAACTCAGAGTAATTGTTTTTAACCGTATAAAGCTTGCATCATCAATAAATTCAGAAGATTGATAAAAATAAGGGCTGGTTATCGCAGAAATGCTGTCTTTAATATAATTGTTTATTTCCCTGTTTAACCCTTTCATAAAAGTAACGGCCCTAGTGGCATTATATTTTTTAACCCCTTGGACTGCGTACCAAGTTAAATCAAGCGTAAAATCTTTATATTGAAATGTTGTTGATAAGTTCCACATATATTTGGGAACGGAATTCCCAATAACAACCATATCATTTGAGTTTAAAGTTTTATTGGTTGTATCAAAATTAAGAAATTTCTCGTTTCCAATTTTTATATAATGGATGTCTTTTGCTTTGCTGTCAGCCGGTGTCCATTTGCCTAATGCCTTATATCCATATATATCTCCCAAAGGAGCCCCTTCTTTAATGACAAATTTTGGCATAAGAATATCATTGGGATCATAAAATACCATAGGCTCATTATTTAATACTTTTTTCACAATTTGACGAGATGTTGAAAAATTAAACTTCAAAAACCATGAAAAGTCTTTAGTTTTAAGCGGTGTTGCTTCAAAAGCAAATTCATATCCATTTACACCAATTTCTCCAACATTTATATATTGCATGCCACCTCCATAATAATAGGGTATTTGTCGTTGGATAATTAAGTTATTAATATCTTTTATAAAGTATGTGGCATTAATTGAAAGTCTTTTATCAAAGAATATACTCTTTATTCCAATGTCTTTTTCTTCTGTATTTTCATGTTTAAGATAATGATTTGCTAATTGCAGCACAGATGGATATGTTTCTGATGGGTTACTTCCATAAGTATATTGAACATTTTGATAAAGATCGTTAGCCAAACCATTAAGAGGATAATTTCCACTAACACCCCAATTAGCATATAGTTTAAAATTATTTAGCCAATTAATAGTCCTCAGTGATTCAAGTTTTGCTGCATCCCAACTTAACGCAATGGATGGGAATAC
>CAVSGB010000289.1:0-20973 GCA_963726845.1 uncultured Bacteroidota bacterium
TTATCTATAGAACACATTGCCAGAAGACTTCGAAAGCGTGATATCATCATTATTACATTGTGCAAAACCGAATTCCAAAATGGCTTATATTTTGGACTTATAAAATATTATAATAAAAAGCTTATTTTTATTTTCATATCGTCACAAATCATTACAAGATAAAGCAGGATTATCGTCATAATACATTCCACGGATATGTTCCACCAATGCCATGCCAAATGGAGGTATTATTAAAATAATTTTTATGAAATTACAAAATGAATGAAACTTGTGAGACTATTACAACTGCTTACAAAAGAATCCATATACTAATATATCGTTTCATAAATATATTGACATTTAATTAAGAAAGCAAACTCTCTCCATCTATGAATTACAGGTTCCGCATTAATCTCTTCAATACCATTTAATATCCGTTGTTTTAATTCCTCTTTTGAGGCTACTCGTATTTGTTTCAAAAAAATCCTTGACATTTTGCCAAACAAGGTTTCTGCTAAATTAAGCCAAGTACCATGTTTAGGAGTGAAAACATAAATAAATCGGTTTGGCCTTTCAGCAAGATAGGCCATTGTTTCTTTTGACTTATGTGATGAATGGTTATCAAGTATGATTCGTATTTTATTTTTAGGGGGATAACGTTCGTCAATTTTTTTAAAAGTTTGATAAATTCAATACTTCTATGTTGATTTTCCACCAAGGCTATTACTTCACCCGAATGTAAATCTAAAGTTGCCAAAATACTAAGAGTCCCCAATCGCTTGTATTCGCAGTCCCTGCCTAATCTCGAATGTTTACCTGCTACAGGAGGTAGGCCAGGCGCAATATTCTTTATTGCCTGAACACCTGGTTTTTCATCTATTGAAACAGTTAACACGTCTATATCTTTTACGTCTTTTTTTTGCCCATTGATTAGATTAACCTCTTTGTAAATAAGAAGTACTTCGTTCATTTTTTCTTCAAATTGTTCATCTCGCCGTTCCAAATAGTATTTGACTTTCTGGGGTTGAATCTTGTTATTGCTCAATATCCGGAATATGGTAGCTTTTGCTGCCTGTTTTAAACAAGCGTGCCCGGATTCTGAAGCGAATTTACGAGTATGTTTGGCTAACGAACCATAACTCCATACTTCAGCTGCATATCCATGATCCTTGGGCTTTGTACACGCTATATTTACAACCCATAACTTTGCCTCTTCTGTAATAGTTGGCTCTTTTGGGCTATGTTCTGTATCTTTTAAAGCTTGATCGATTCCAAAACTAAGAGCTTTTTCGAGATGTTTATAAATACTTTCTCTACTTAAATTTGTCAATGAACTGATTGTTTTGATAGGTTTTTTTCATAATAAAGATATAAAACCTTTGCTCTTTGAACCTCTCTAAATGGTATTGTTTTAGAGTTGGATTTGCTTTTTAAACCTGCTACTTCTTTGCTGCTAAGTACAAAAAGTGGTTTTTTGCTTATATTTGCCATAGTGGTTTCTTGCAAGGATAAGCTTTAATTTATTATGTCAATGTTTTAATGAAACGATATATTAGTTTCCTTTCTCTCCTGTTGCGCTTGCTGGTGGCTATCACCGGGACGAATCCGGTCGGCATTTGCAACTGTTTATCGTTCAGTCCTTCGTCAACTTGTAAGGCCTCCACGGTCTCTATTCATGGCTTGTTGCTGTTGACTACTATAACCTCTGCTGACTTCTTGGCACATAGGAGACGAACCTATTCCAAGACCTCCCCGGTAAGAGCTTTCCCTTTGTCTATTCCTGTCACATCTATATATTTGCCCACGTTAGGCTTTTTGGGCTTTACAATGATGTGCTTGCTTACCCGAACAACCATGCCTCATATCCCGTTTACTCCCTTCGGTCGTGAAATCGCTTCGCTAAGTTCTGTTCGTCAGTTCAGACTTGTGCCGGTTGGCTTACTTCAGTGCTTGGATAGCCCCAACATAGCGCCAGCGTTCTCATGAGCGATAGCGAATAAACCACCTTGCCACTTGTTAATGCTTCAGGACGTTACCCCTGCGCATAAGGGACTTGCATCCTCTGGACTTTCTTTAACTTCAAAACTTTAAAGAACTTTTACAATATTTACCATTCAAGGCGCACACAAAGGCTCATACGCCATTGGGGTTTAAGTGGTTAGGTAATTTCAGTTCTCGCAGGCTAGGTTTGTAACGGGTGATACAGACGCAGTCACGAAATCCCCAACGGCGCATAGCCTCGACCGTCGCGCCAATTTTCAGTTTGTCTTGTCCTGTGTGTAAATTTAAAAAGTAAAATCAATTTCTAATTGATACAATAATTCTGACATGATATTTGATAAAAATAAAGATTTTTTAGAGCAAATTAGACAACTTCATAAGTCTTTGCGTCCTTTGAAAAAAAGTCAGATGGAAAAAATCCAAATACAAATAGCTCCTTTTAAAGACCAATTTATATTTGGGAGATTCAAGTTGAATTACAAAAAACACATGACAAGACTAAAAGCAAATCCAGAATATAATTTTATACAAGCTTTTCATAATATCGAATATACTCAAGCGGAGATTGAATATCAAGAAGAACTTCTTAATAAATATCTACTTGATTTATTAATAAAATTTGATTTGATAAATTTATGGGTTGGTGCTGATTATGCATTAAAAACTTCGACAAAAGAAAATCCCGAAAAGATTAGACATTTTTTAGCTTCTTTACGAGCAATGTTAGAGTATTCAATAAATGGACTTTTGGCTCCTGATGACAAAGTAAGGCAGTGGGATAATTATAAAATCTTATGGAAAGAGCATCTCAAGAAACAGGGACATACGGAAAATTGCAATAATGTTAATATTCCAAAATACATAAAGATAAAATACTTTTGTAGCAAAATTGAGTTTGTGATTTATGATGACTTTGCTGCTAGTGAAGTGAGCTTTATAAATGAATTATACGGCAATTTATCAAAGTTGCATAGTTTTGAAATTACATTAGATGATAATGATTTAAAAAAAAAGAATAACTGAATGTCTCATAATGTTTGATTTAAATTATGAATTGTTAAAAATAGCCATAATAATATTCCAACCTTAATCCTGATTCTTTTTAAATCATTATCATCTAATGTAATTTCAAAACTATGCAACTTTGATAAATTGCCGTATAATTCATTTATAAAGCTCACTTCACTAGCAGCAAAGTCATCATAAATCACAAACTCAATTTTGCTACAAAAGTATTTTATCTTTATGTATTTTGGAATATTAACATTATTGCAATTTTCCGTATGTCCCTGTTTCTTGAGATGCTCTTTCCATAAGATTTTATAATTATCCCACTGCCTTACTTTGTCATCAGGAGCCAAAAGTCCATTTATTGAATACTCTAACATTGCTCGTAAAGAAGCTAAAAAATGTCTAATCTTTTCGGGATTTTCTTTTGTCGAAGTTTTTAATGCATAATCAGCACCAACCCATAAATTTATCAAATCAAATTTTATTAATAAATCAAGTAGATATTTATTAAGAAGTTCTTCTTGATATTCGATCTGCGCTTGAGTATATTCGATATTATGAAAAGCTTGTATAAAATTATATTCTGGATTTGCTTTTAGTCTGTCATGTGTTTTTTGTAATTCAACTTGAATCTCCCAAATCTTTTTAAATTGGTCTTTAAAAGGAGCTATTTGTATTTGGATTTTTTCCATCTGACTTTTCAAAGGACGCAAAGACTTATGAAGTTGTCTGATTTGCTCTAAAAAATCTTTATTTTTATCAAATATCATGTCAGAATTATTGTATCAATTAGAAATTGATTTTACTTTTTAAATTTACACACAGGACAAGACAAACTGAAAATTGCGCACAACGGTCGAGGCTATGCGCCGTTGGGGATTTCGTGACTGCGTCTGTATCACCCGTTACAGACCTAGCCTGCGAGAACTGAACTTGCCTAACCACTTAAACCCCAATGGCGTATGAGCCTTTGTGTGCGCCTTGAATGGTAAATATTGTAAAAGTTCTTTAAAGTTTTGAAGTTAAAGAAAGTCCAGAGGATGCAAGTCCCTTATGCGCAGGGGTAACGTCCTGAAGCATTAACAAGTGGCAAGGTGGTTTATTCGCTATCGCTCATGAGAACGCTGGCGCTATGTTGGGGCTATCCAAGCACTGAAGTAAGCCAACCGGCACAAGTCTGAACTGACGAACAGAACTTAGCGAAGCGATTTCACGACCGAAGGGAGTAAACGGGATATGAGGCATGGTTGTTCGGGTAAGCAAGCACATCATTGTAAAGCCCAAAAAGCCTAACGTGGGCAAATATATAGATGTGACAGGAATAGACAAAGGGAAAGCTCTTACCGGGGGAGGTTTCTGGAATAGGTTCGTCTCCTATGTGCCAAGAAGTCAGCAGAGGTTATAGTAGTCAACAGCAACAAGCCATGAATAGAGACCGTGGAGGCCTTACAAGTTGACGAAGGACTGAACGATAAACAGTTGCAAATGCCGACCGGATTCGTCCCGGTGATAGCCACCAGCAAGCGCAACAGGAGAGAAAGGAAACTAATATATCGTTTCATTAAAACATTGACATAATAAATTAAAGCTTATCCTTGCAAGAAACCACTATGGCAAATATAAGCAAAAAACCACTTTTTGTACTTAGCAGCAAAGAAGTAGCAGGTTTAAAAAGCAAATCCAACTCTAAAACAATACCATTTAGAGAGGTTCAAAGAGCAAAGGTTTTATATCTTTATTATGAAAAAAACCTATCAAAACAATCAGTTCATTGACAAATTTAAGTAGAGAAAGTATTTATAAACATCTCGAAAAAGCTCTTAGTTTTGGAATCGATCAAGCTTTAAAAGATACAGAACATAGCCCAAAAGAGCCAACTATTACAGAAGAGGCAAAGTTATGGGTTGTAAATATAGCGTGTACAAAGCCCAAGGATCATGGATATGCAGACGAAGTATGGAGTTATGGTTCGTTAGCCAAACATACTCGTAAATTCGCTTCAGAATCCGGGCACGCTTGTTTAAAACAGGCAGCAAAAGCTACCATATTCCGGATATTGAGCAATAACAAGATTCAACCCCAGAAAGTCAAATACTATTTGGAACGGCGAGATGAACAATTTGAAGAAAAAATGAACGAAGTACTTCTTATTTACAAAGAGGTTAATCTAATCAATGGGCAAAAAAAAGACGTAAAAGATATAGACGTGTTAACTGTTTCAATAGATGAAAAACCAGGTGTTCAGGCAATAAAGAATATTGCGCCTGGCCTACCTCTGGTAGCAGGTAAACATTCGAGATTAGGCAGGGACTGCGAATACAAGCGATTGGGGACTCTTAGTATTTTGGCAAGCTTAGATTTACATTCGGGTGAAGTAATAGCCTTGGTGGAAAATCAACATAGAAGTATTGAATTTATCAAACTTTTAAAAAAATTGGACGAACGTTATCCCCCTAAAAATAAAATACGAATCATACTTGATAACCATTCATCACATAAGTCAAAAGAAACAATGGCCTATCTTGCTGAAAGGCCAAACCGATTTATTTATGTTTTCACTCCTAAACATGGTACTTGGCTTAATTTAGCAGAAACCTTGTTTGGCAAAATGTCAAGGATTTTTTTGAAACAAATACGAGTAGCCTCAAAAGAGGAATTAAAACAACGGATATTAAATGGTATTGAAGAGATTAATGCGGAACCTGTAATTCATAGATGGAGAGAGTTTGCTTTCTCTAATTAAATGTCAATATATTTATGAAACGATATACTAGTGTATGGATTCTTCTGTAAGCAGTTGTAATAGTTACCACCAAACCAATTCCCCGTTTTCGTTAATTGTAAAAATCCTTTCATCATTGCCACGGGTTAAATCGCGTAGCCAAAACAATACTCCGACCGGAATGTCTTTATAGACAATAAATCCTTTGCCTTTTGTACCTTCTAATAACTCAGCGATATGAAAATCGAAACCGAAGCTTTTTATTATTGCATCTTTTTCTGCTACAAGTGCGCCCAAGAGATTTCCATTCGTTTTCCCAATACAATAATTCGTAAATATCGCCTTTTAAAATCTTATTGGCAGTGTCTTTTCTCTGGGTAATGTACCAGGGATATTTATCCAATAATTTTATGCTTTGTACAATACCTTTGTATTTTTCAATCATGGTAATATTTCCATCCTTAGCTAATATGAATGGATCATTGGCAGGAATTAAACTCCCATTTAAGCAATAAACGGGCATATAAACCACATCCCTTCCCATTTTTGTAAATGTAACTACACTATTATTTATATTGCCCCAATGTACCGGTACCCATTCTTTATTATTAAAAACGCATAAATAAGCAAACTCAAAAATTTCATCCTTAAATTTCTTCAAATTAATTTCTACATCCGTAACTGGGATATATTCAGCAGTAACATCAATATATTTATTATCATTTAATAATGTTGGCACTTCATTTTTATCTGTGGCAATTTCGTTTAAACATTTTTTTTGTATTACGAGAGACCTACGGAATACTTTTGTAATCTTATTGCGCCAAGTATTATTACAATTTATTGAACCGAAAGGAAGCCATTCGGCGCCTGCGGCATTGAAAGGTACAAAATTATTATTTGTATCCAAAACAGAAAGCCACATATGCTTACCTCTTCGGTTACCATAATTGGGAATAAAATCGACAACTACTGGAATACCCAGGGCACGTGCTGCATATGCAGTTATAACAACCATTTGTGGACAAACTCCAATTTTTCCTTTTATTAAACGTGAAAAACCAATATTAAAAGGAAATTTATAAAATAAACTGTTAAACTTGAACCACCTTGAAACGTCT
This sequence comes from uncultured Bacteroidota bacterium, assembly GCA_963726845.1. Lineage (GTDB taxonomy): Bacteria > Bacteroidota > Bacteroidia > Bacteroidales > DTGW01 > CAVSGB01. Next base: position 6,835 of record CAVSGB010000289.1, read on the forward strand.
TTATTAATTAACTTGCAAGCTTCAACCGGATCATATTTGTTTTTAAGCGAATCTTTTAACCAAGAGTATTTGTCAATAAAATATTCTCGCCACTTTTCAAATGGTTCATCTAAAACTTTGTAAGGTAAAATATATTCGCAAAACTCAGAAAATGTAACATGTTTACACCAGGGATTTTTCTTCCATGACTTGTATGCTAAATTTACATTGTCTATAATATAATCTGAAGTAATATAATCTACATCTTTCAAATAGACAATGTTATCCAATGAGCCAAAATGTTTTTGCAACGCATCCCATTTATTTTTTATAATTTCAATCGGTTCATTGCTGCCTTTCTTTCTTTTATCTATACCTTTTTTACTAATGCTATCCAATAAATCAAATAAAGGTTTATATTGTTCAAGTATCTTACCTGCCGGGAAATGATTCCCTTCAAGGTTTTCAATTAAATAGTAAGCTGCATCGAGTTTTTCTTTGTTGCCTTCTTGCTTGAAATATGATATTGCTTTTTCAAGCTCAATATGGTTGTTACTGATGTACTTTAGTTTGGTATTGTTTTTGCTGCAACCAAGTGTTAAAATTGTTACAAATATTATTTGGAATAATAATTTTTTGTTCATTGTCTAAATTTTTTATGTGTAATATTTTCTTAAAAAAAAGTCCCTGGTTTGAAGGAGTATAATTCCAATCTGTAAACAATACTGGTGGCCAGTCAGGATCAAAACACCATGCAGTCCAGGATATTCCTTTCTTGTCGAAATAGCTAATAAGAGTATCTCCATAAGCTTCTGTACCAATACAAGGGATATGGGCGCCATGCTCTGTTTCATTCATAAACCCGATTTCAGTTGCCAATAATGGATATTTATCTACAATAAATCCAAAATCTTTTTCCCAGTTATTTTCCCATGGATGAGATGTTTTCATTGGATATGGATGCGAAACATATGCTATACCCTTTCTTTCAATAGGCCTTTTGATTATGGGTTTTAAATCATATCCGAAATCTAATCCTGCAATTAAAACTATTTTCTGATTATCAATAGCTTGAATTGAATCTATAATCTCTTCATTTAAGGGCTTTAACCCTTCCCATGATAAATTACCCAGTTTGCCTTTAAAATCAGTAGGTTCATTATATATTTCAAAAAATGCAATTGTGTTATTCCCTCGATAATGTTTTGCAATGGTTTTCCAAAAATCAATTGTCTCAGTTTTTGTTGTATTATAAATGTTACGAGGAAATTTTTCATCTTTTAAATTTCCTATGATATGCCAATCAATTATTACATACAAATTTAATTCCTTAGCAAATTTAATTCCTAAATCCAACAACCTTAAATATTCTTCTTTTCCTATTTCCTTATAAAATTTAGGATGAACAGGTATTCGTATGATATTTGCGCCCCATTTTTTTGCCTCTTTAAAATACGACATATTCCATTTATTAATATTATAAAGTTTAAGTGGATCAGATAAGTCTAATCCTCTAAAAATGATTGTGTCCCCATCTGTATTAACAAATTTATTTCCTTGTATATAAATCCTTTCTAAATTGTTTATGCCCGTTTTAGAGGTACAAGAAGCAATAAAAAAAGCTATTAATATTAACAATAATCCATTTCTTTTGAAAGTTTTTTCATTTTTATAAAATATCTCATTTATAATATTCATTTTTGATAATAGTTTAAATTTTTTTTAAATCATTCTGTTGCAATTCAACAATTCTTTTTTCCATTAATTCATAATCAATATCCGGCTTGGTATATCTAAGTAACCCATAAGGTAAAATATCATCATTTATACCAGTTTTAAAGTACATTCTGTTGCTCCTTTGCGAATGTTCAGAACTTAAATTTCGCCAACAAATCATGGAATATAAATAATTCTCCAAGGCTTCCTCCTTTTTGCAGGTTCTATCATAATAACGAGCCAAATGAAAATAGGGTTGGTAGAAGTTATTATCTAATAATATAGATGTTTTATAGCATTGTGTCATTTTAATCGAATCATTATTAAGTTCATAAATATATCCAAGATAATACCAAGGCCGACTCAGGTTCGGAAGATTATGGGTTACACATAATAATATTGCTTTAGCTTTTTCAAAATTATTGAAGCTAATGTATAATTTCGCTAAGCGTGATAAATAGATTGGATTTTTATTTTGTGTGGCTTTTTCAAGTTGAGTAATAGCTATTTTTAATATGCTATCCGTTTGTTTTGGATAACGAATCTTTAGTGCTTTCCAAAATTTTGAATCAGTTAAATCTGGTGATATTCGTAATGCTATTGAATACTCAGAAAACGCTTTATCAATATTCTTTCTATATTCATAATCAAGTCCTATACTTATATAATGTAAATAAATTGTTGGTTCTATTTTTTGGGCCAAATTAAAGAGTAAAAGTGCAGAATCAGATTTATCTTGAACAAAATATAGCCATCCTAAATTATGATAATACATATCATCATTCGGACTTAGTTTAATACAAGTTTTATATAAATCAATTGGTCTCTGAATATTACTATAGGGAGAAACCATGTTAATCAATTTTGAATCCCATAATACATTATTAATAATAGATAAGGTTAATGCTTTAGATGATAAATATTGGGTATTAGTATTTTCAACTTTCAAAACAGAGTTGATATTTTTTATTGCAACAGGCATATCGCCTTTTCTAAAATGATTCAGAAACCTATTATAATTAATATTTGTATTTATATTTTGAAATGAATAGTAGGATAGGTAAAGAAGACCAGATAATAAGATAATGACAAATACCTTTTTATTCAATTTAAAAACAAAAAAATCTTCAACAAATATTATGTCATTAAACATTGCAACCAAAACACAAAAAAGTAAACAAATAATATTGCTGAAAAAAACTGATGAAAATGTTATTTCACTGAATATAATACCGCTTAAACATGATAAAAAACATATTAAAAAAATCTTATTCTCATTAGTTAATTGATTCCGATGCAACCTTCTAAAACCGGATATTGTCATAAAAACAAAAATTGAAATATAGATTGCAAATCCAACTATTCCTTTTTCAATTAATATTTGAAGATATGAATTAGAAATCCGACCAGTAAAAGTAAAATCTTCATTTTTATTTTGGGCAGAGTTAAGTATGAGAGGAAAATTATTTGAACCTATTCCGAAAACAGGTCTATTTTTAAATATTTCATAAGCAGATGTCCACAAATATATACGTCCTTCAATGCTTCTTTCATGTGATAAATTTTCGGTGAGGTTTGTTGCAAAAAAAATTGATTTTTTTAGAGGTAATAAAGTGACTAATGGCAAAATAATAATGAAAAAAAAATATTTTATTAAATTGCTTAAAGGTTTAATATTTGAATAAAATATTAATAATGTTATGCTAGCTACTAAAACAGAAATAATAGTGATATAACCTCCTCTTGAGAATAATACTAATATATTAAATAATATAATATTTATTGTAACTACCAATAAAATTAAATATAATCTGGAGATCATTATTTTTTGAAGTAGAGAACTATATTTATTTAAAGATGTTTTGTATTCGCTTTGAAATGATATTCGCTGAAAATATAAAATCATAGGGAATGAAAGCATAACTATTTGATTCGTAATCCATTCATTATGTACTATGTGAAAAGGGGAAAACAAAACCCTATATTGTTCCAAATTTTCTAACGAATTAATAGTTAATTTTTGATAATGCTTTATAAATAAGAACAAAATGACGGATGAGATTATTAATATATAGGCTGTAATGGTTAAAACAATAATTTTATTATTATTTTTATGCAGAAACAATATGTTATAATAAAGAATAACAAAAAAAAATATTTTGAGTGAATAATAATAACTATTAGGTTTATAAATTGATACATAATAGGATGTTATTTCATATAAAACTATTATTAATAGTACAAAATCTGAAACCTTTAACTTAAGATTTAATTTATCAACAAAAAAATAAAAGAGTATAAGTAATGCTATGCTAGCTACTAGTAGCGGTAGCAATGCATTATTAGTGTTCCAAAAAGCCACTAACGATATTAAAAGGATACAAACATTAAAATATTTCAAATTATTCTTCACGAAAATATAATTAGAATTTTATATTATAAGCTATTGTCGGTACAGCCCCAAATAAATACATATAATACACCCTGCTGCCTTGACCACTATCCATATTCTGACGCACAAACAAAGCAAAAATGTTTTTATGCCCATATGCATTATACAAGCTAAATACCCACTCGCTTTTCCATTTTCTGACATCATTGCGTTTACCCCTGTAGGTAGCTGATATATCTAAACGATGGTAAGCAGGTAATTGATAGTTGTTGCGACTGGAATAAAGGGGAAAAACTGCACCATCAAACCTGAAAAACCTTTCGGGGAATGTAATGAAGCCTCCAGAAGTTAGTTTAAATGTTGATGAAAACGACCACCGTTTGTTAAAATCATAAAACCCTACAATTGATAAATTATGTCGGATGTCGTAATGTGGCGAAAACCATTCATCTTTGTTTATTCCATTTATTTTATATTGGGTTTTCGAAAGAGTATAACTAATCCACCCATATAGTTTCCCAAAAGGTTTTTCAATCATGGCTTCAATGCCGTATGACTTTCCTCTGCCTGAGAGTATTTCTGAATCAATAGCATTGTTAAAAAACAAATTTGCATTGTCTTTAAAATCAATAATATTGTTCAGTTGGTTATAATATAATTCCATTGAGGCCACAATAGTTTTTTGTTTTAAATTTGTATAATAGCCAGTCACAAACTGGTTTGCGTTTTGCGGTTTTACTGCATCATTTGCTGGCATCCAGACATCATACGGCATCCCCAAAGATGAATTACTGAGAAGGTGTATATTTTGAACAGTATGTGCAAAGCCAACTTTTATCGAGTTATTTTCATTGATTGAATAATGAAAGGTAATTCGGGGTTCAATGCTATAATACGAAGAACTTATGCTGCCTGTTGGTGTAACAATTGTATCAACAATAGCATTGTTGCCCGGCCCGGATATGTACCGCTTATTTGGCCCTATGGTTGTAAATACAGATGTCCTTATGCCTGCCAATATTGACAAGTCATTGGTAAGTTTTAATTCGTTTTCCAAATAAGCTGCCAGTTCATCGTTGTACAATGTTTGAAGCGAAAAAGATGTGTCAACAAGCGCACCACTTGAAGGTAAAATACTGCCAGGTATAAACGACCGGTTTATCGCTGTAATGCCAAATCGCCAAATACTATTGGGACTTTGATAATTGGAAAAATCATCTTTTAAACCTATTTCAGTTATCCCTGACTTCCAATAATATCCCTGATACTGGTTGTCATCAGTATTTTGATACTTGTAACTGCTGTAATAGGCGGTAAAGTTCGAGAATAATCGACTTGAATAAACATGGTTCCATCGAAGTGTTGTTGTTTGGTTGCCCCATTGTAATTCATTATTTCCATTGATAATATAAGAACTGAATAAATCGCTACCAGAATAGTTTGAAATGTAAAACCGGTTTTTATCATTCAGGCTGTAGTTTATTTTTAGGTTTAAATCATAAAAGTTTATTTTCTCACGACCATTTAGGTTTGTAGTAATAACAGGCATAATTGTCAATGCCTTTAGTGCAGAACCAGTATAGCTATAGCGTCCAGATAATAAAAATGAACACTTATCATTGAATATAGGGCCCTCTAAAGTAAGTTGGCTTGCAGTTAGGCCGATAGAGGCATTTGCAACAAATTTTTGGTTATTGCCTTCTTTCATGGTTAAATCCAATACCGATGATAAACGGCCTCCGTACCGTGCAGGATAACAACCTTTATACATGGTAACGCTTTTAATAGCATCGGTATTAAAGGTTGAATAAAAACCCAATGCATGCGAAGGGTTATATACCGGAGCTTCGTCCAACAGTATGAGGTTTTGGTCAAATGAACCACCCCTGATGTTCATATTGGTTGTACCCTCATTTGTAGCCTGCACACCAGGCAATAATTGCAGGCTCTTCAATACATCAGGTGAACCGGTCATTGATGGAATTGCTTTAATTTTATTTGGGAATATTTTTGAAACACCAGTATTTACGCTACTTACATTGTCATGACCGGAAATAACAATAACTTCATAAATTTCTGTGACAGCAGGTTCTAATAAAATATTGATTAATGTATCATTATTTACACATATTGATTTTTGCTCAGTCTTGTAACCAACACCGCTAATATTTAATTTCGAACACCCGATGGATATTTTTAATGAGTAAAAGCCATAATTGTTTGTATTAACTGTATAATTGTTTTCAGTATTAAAAACTATAGCGCCTATAATAACTTCTCCTGTTTGTTTATCTTTTATAGTGCCATAAACAACATTAAAGGCTGTTACATTGTTTGACAAAAAAAGGCATAGTAAAACCAATGCTATTATTCTATTCAATTGTAGGAATGGCTGATCAATCATTCTTAGGTAATTTAAATTTGAGTTTATTATTAGAAGCCATATTTTGTATATTTTAAAGTGCCATCAGGAAACAAGGTCATCAGGTTTGCCCCTTCAGGTGTATTTTGTCCGTCTTTTGGGTAAGGTAAATTTATCCTGGGAACAACGAAACTTGACGCTGCATAGAAAAAACCTAAAGCACCTCCCGAAATATTTCCATGGACAGAAGCGGGAGTAGGAGAAAAATTGCCTCCGTCTGTTCTGTATAAGCCATGTAATATGTATAAATAATCATACGCTTCTTTGTTTATGGCACCAAAAAAAAGAATAACCTGATTACTTAAAAAATGAGTATAACCAATAAAGCCTGTTGTTACATTATTGTTAAAAAATCCATCTATACCTTTGTTAGTTGTGTAAACCAAATATTTATCAGACAGAACATTTGCTTTCCATCCGCTATATGGGACTCCATCATAAAACTTAAAGAGATAAAAGTTTTCTTCTCCAGGAGGGTCAATAAAAAACACCCTTGGGACGATGCTGGTTACTCTTACCTTTTCTATCGGATTATTGGAAGGAATAGAGGTATAAATAAAATGTAATGAATCAACCTTAGGTAATAAAGGCATAAATGTTGAAGCAGTATAAAGTTTATTATTATAATATACTTCCAAATAATAAGAATGGCCAGCATGTGGATAAAGTTTCTGTAACCTGAAAACCTTTTTAGGCGAATCTATAAAAGGCCTATTGAACAGTGGGTCGTCCGGATTTCGTAAAGTATCAATATTACCAATATCATCTTTTATAATCACCAATGCATCAGTAATGAGCATTGAATCATCAAGTTCGGTTGAAGTAAGTGATTGACTTAATGATAAACGAACATAGCTTCGATGGGTTTCACTTCCGCCACATAACCTGTAAACACTGTCGTTCACATCGCTAATAAATGCGTCAATAACTAATATCGGCTCTTTTGAAACCTGTAAATCATCATATTTCTCAATACAACCATTGAGCATAAATATAAACAGGCTTGTAAAAATTAAAAAAATGTGTCGTAAAGTCATAAATATCTATTCGTTTGAAACAAATGGGTATTTTTAAAGACAAATACCAAATGGGAAAAAAATAATAACCAGTTCTTTGATTTTTTAGCATTAAAAAAATTCTTCCGGAGTGATTTTCACTTATCGGAAGAATTATTTTATTATTTGGTTATATCTATTCAATAATAACATTTCCTCCTGATGCAACTGATTCTACTACAAAATGAATTATTCCCCAATTATATGTCTGAGAAGTTACGTCATTATAATATATAGAGCTAGTATAAATTTCATCATGACTAGTACTATATGGTACATTATCTTTTAATGAAATAGTAGATTTATTACCATTAGCATCTGTAACATCTGTTGAATAAGTTTCTTCATGAGCTTCTATGTCACCATCATCCTCATACCAATGAAGTTTTTGATATAAAGACATGTTTAAAGCGTACCAATTTGGTAATTCATTTCTTTGATCATTATGTCTGGTTTCTTGCCATCCAATATGAGTAACAAACCAGTTTTCAAACCAAGTAATACAAGAATTAAGAGGATTCCATTTCCCGTTTGAATATTCAGTGCATATATTTCTGTAAATACTTCAGGCTCTCCTAACCATCTGCTTTCTACTGTTCTTAATGCATCTATGTTTGTGAACCAAGCCGAAGTAATAACAAAAGTTTTCTTTTTAGGAACAACAGTTGTAGTAGTGCTTAAAGAGTGAACAAAATTATTACTTAATTTTTTAGTACCAACTCTTTCATTTCTGGAAACTACCAGGTAATTTTTGTCTTCATTTTCGGATTCAAGGATGGTGGTTTTCGTTCCATCATTTTTAATTAAAACTACCCTTTTATCAGTTTTTTCATGAAACGGTTGAGGAAGCACTACAATACCGTCAATATTTGTAGTATCTTTAGAGTATCTTCCCCTACAAAAATATATTTGAGTAAGAGAGTCTTTAGTTAACAAATCAAAATCAATACCGCCATCTGCAGCTGATTTCAGAGAAGAATTGGAACTGTTTTGAGAAATTCCGATTAATTCACCAAATGTATTACCAGTACTTTTAATCATTTCAACTGATTTTGAGAACAAGTCTTTGCATAATACATCATTGTCACCATCAAACCTTTTAGCACATTCGGTAGTGGCAATACAGAGCAACTTTGGGTTAATAGAAAATGCTGAAACAAGCTTTTTAGCTAGATTAATTCGATCCTGACTAATTGAACTTGAGTAGTCTGCTGTCTTAATTACATCAGGATCCTGGTTATTACTGTCCTCCTTTTTGCAAGAACTAATTAATGCTGCACTCACAAATAGTGTGAGTAAAGAAATTTGACTTTTCATTTTAACTTAGTTTTTGGTTAATAATCGGATTAATTACTTATCCTATAAATTGCAGGATAATTATTAACCAAAGGTTAAAAACGAAATGCTTTCAGCAAATTATTCAATTGGAATTAATTGAAACCTTCGGGAATTTTTCGCGAGTTTTCGGAAAGTTTCGGAATACCAAATTTCTCATAAATAACACCTTGTTGTTTAGGGGTAATTAAACCGTTAGGGATATCAATGGCTGAATCATTAAGCCATTTTTTTAAGGTTTTGGTACAAACGCCATATTCCAAGGCAATTTCGTTACGAGTCTTAGCAACTTTATTCATTACTGGTTATTTTTTAGGTTAATTAGGTAAAGCAATTTACAATTAATGATAATAATAGCGAAAAGGTAATCTCATGAGTATTGATATTTAACATTATTTAACTAAAAAATTTAATTTTTTTTACAAAAAAAGTTAACCCACATGAAATCAATTAGCTTTAAAGCCCATAATTATTAGCTATTTAACAACACTTAGTTAATAAAGTAAGCGATTTTAAAAAAACAAAAATAATAACCCCAATATTGTTAATAACTACCCTTATTTTTAAGAAATAAAAATAATTGCATAATTTAGGGTACTGGATAGTAACTAATTTTTTAATTAAAAGTTGTTGTCGAAAATATCGGTAATATTGTACAATTTAAACTTCACTTATATATTGAGGTTCGGAATTGAGTGAAAGAATTCAAGCTTCCTCATAACCCAGTAGCCTTATAATCAGCAAACCCAACTTTCTTTACTTCTTCATCATCCTGTCTATTTCCCTCGAGGCGTCTTTCTTTTTGAGGTCTTCGCGTTTGTCGTACTGTTTTTTGCCTTTCACGAGGGCAATATTAAGTTTGGCCAGCCCTTTTTCATTTACAAACAGCCTGTAAGCTATAATGGTAAGCCCTTTTTCCTGGGCTTTGCGGAATAATTTGTTCAATTCTTTTTTATTTAATAAAAGCTTCCTGTCGCGTTTGGGCTCATGGTTGCTATACGAGCCCCACTCGTACTCCGAAACGTGCATACCTTTTACATACAACTCGCCATTTACAAAGTAGCAGTATGCTTCGGTCAAATTTGCCTTTCCTGCCCTTATCGATTTTATTTCAGTCCCGGTAAGCTTTATTCCGGCTGTTAGCTTTTCGAGAAATTCGTACTCGAAGGATGCTTTTTTATTCTTGATTTCTATAAGAGGCCGTTCTTCCATTTTCTTCAAATTAACCCATCATACCTGCCAGGTGTGCAGCCCGCAATGCAAAACCAAAAGAACCAACCGATAAGCAGGTAAACTACTATTGCAATAAACAAACATAAGGCAAGAAGTTTATTTTTCTTGTTACGGGGCAATTCCAGCATAATATCGCAACCGCCCAAAATGGTATTATTCCGTAAAGGCCTAGAAAAATAAAGAAACTGCCAAGCGATTTATAATTTGCCAGAAGCCCGGCCAGGAATAGCATTGTCCAAAAAGCTGAAAATGAATAGGCCAGCAATTTAAATAATTTATTATTGTCAATGCTGATATCCATTTTAGGGCATAATTCCTGTACCAGCAGTGCAGTGATATAAAATGTAAAAAACGATGTGCAAAAGGCTGACAATACTTTAATTGTTGCAATAATTACAATAAACATCCTCGAGTGGCTTACATAATCTAATTCAAGGATGTACCCTAAAAATGTTGCTATTGCAATTGTAATTGTAATTGGCAATATAAATTGTTTCATGGGCCGGAAACTTCTGCCGGTCGCATTTTTTATTATTACCCATTCCGAAGCAGGGCGAAAATTAATTTCCCGGATTCTTTTTAGAATGGGTACAAAAAGTTTCTTCATTATTTTATTTGAAATTTAAAGCTTTATTTCATTCTTTTTTTTGTAAAGCAGGTTAAGAAATTTTAATCCTCAAATCACTTTATATTTTTGAAGCAGGATTTCCATTTCTTTTTGCATCTCATAGGCTTTTTCACCTGCCACTTTAGCGAAAATATTGGTTGCATCGGCATATATAATATTCCCGAACTATTCACCAAAAGCCCGCATTGCTTGTTAATTCCATACTTCACAACTTCTTCCAAATTACCTCCCTGTGCCCCGACGCCCGGGATGAGCAGGAAATGTTCGGGTACAATCTTACGGATATCTGCAAGCATTTCAGCTTTTGTAGCGCCAACAACATACATCATATTCTCCCTGTTTCCCCAGGCTTGCGATTTTCTCAATACCAGTTCGAATAATTTCTGGTCGGTTTCATTATCTTTAATAAACTGAAAATCTGAAGCGCCTGAATTTGATGTCAGGGCTAACAATATTACCCATTTGTTTTCAAAAGAAAGAAAAGGCGTTACAGAATCTTCCCCCATATATGGGTTAACGGTAATTGCATCAAAATTCATTTCTCCCAGAAATGCTTTGGCGTACATTTTGGAAGTGTTTCCAATATCGCTCCTTTTGGCATCGGCAATAATAAAAATATCAGGATATCTTTCCCTGATATAGTTTATAGTCATCAGAAGGTTGATCCAGCCTGCGGCGCCCAATATTTCGTAAAAAGCCATGTTTGGTTTGTAAGCAACAACATATTTGGCAGTTTCGTCTACAATCCGTTTATTAAATTCAAATACCGGGTACTCGGTTTCCATAAGGAACTTTGGGAGCATATTATAATCGGTGTCGAGCCCTACACACAAAAAGCTTTTTTTCTGCTTAATATTTGAAACCAGCTGCTTATAATTCATCGTCTTTTTAAAATTCTAAAACCTTTATATCCTGATTTGGTAAAATACAAATATACAAAACCATTTTCAATGATATAACGGTTTCAGGGCTCAAACTTGCATCTGAATTATCTTTTTCAACTTTTTTAATAATCCAATGTTTTTGCATTAATATGTTTTCTGACTATCTTGCAATAATATTTTCGAAATTGTTATGAAGCAATACTTTTCAATTTTAACAGCGCTTATTTTAATATCAGGAGTTTTGAAAGCCCAGGTTGCCGATCCTGTAAAATGGCAGTTTGGTTATCAATACAATCCGGATAATACGGTCGAAATTAATTTTAATGCTTCCATCCAGGGCAAATGGCACATGTATGGTGCATTCTTCCCGGAAGGAGGCCCTGTTGCAACTACTTTTCATTTTGATACTTCAAAATATTTCAAATTGTCCGGGGCAATTAAGGAAGTAACTCCGCCTGAAAGAAAGAAAACCCGAATTTCGATAATATGGAAATTACCTTGCATAACGGCAAGGCAGTATTCGCACAAAAGATAATATGTAAAACCAGTGGTCCATTTACTATTAAAGGATTTATTGAATATATGACATGCAACGACCAGACTTGCCTGCCACCAAAACAAAAGCAATTTGCAGTTCTGGTTACCCCGAAGATTTCAGAAAATAATACACAAAAAAATGTTATCGGGCAGAAAACTGATTCCGCAAAACCAATGACTTCAATTTCCCCGAAAGCAAAAACAGAAAAACTTCAAACAGATTCAAAAGATAATTCATTATGGTCGTTCTTCCTTCTCGCATTTATTGCCGGCCTGGCCGGGACTGTTACACCCTGCGTATTCCCGATGATACCTATGACTGTTACATTTTTTATGCGGGGAAGCGAAAACAGGGTCAGGGCAATTGTGAAAGGCAGTATTTTTGGTATATCTATTATGCTCATCTATACGCTGGTAGGTGTTTTGGTTTCACTCACCAGTTTGGGATCGGGTTTTGCTAACCAATTAAGCACACATTCAGGCACCAAACCTTTTATTCTTTTTGTTGTTCCTTATTTTCGCTGCTTCTTTTCTTGGAATGTTCGAGATTGTGTTACCAGGAAGCATTGTAAACAGGGCAGATCAGCATGCTGACAAGGGCGGTTATTTTGGAATTGTGTTCATGGCCCTTGCCACTGTCCTGGTTTCGTTCTCTTGCACCGGCCGATCGTGGGCGCTCTCCTGGTAGAAGCAGCTGGTGGTCTGGCAATGAAACCTATTCTCGGGATGTTTGGTTTTGGACTGGCTTTTGCATTGCCATTTACTTTTTTTGCAATATTTCCTTCAAGTTTAAAATCACTTCCAAAATCCGGTGGTTGGCTTAATTCAGTGAAAATTGTTTTAGGTTTGATTGTATTGGCTTTTAGTTTGAAATTTTTAGTCAATATCGACCAGGCTTACCATTTCAATATTATTTCCCGTGAAATTTTCCTTGCAATCTGGATAGCAATTTCTTTAATACTTGGCCTGTACCTTCTTGGAAAAATAAAATTTATCCATGACTCAGATGTAAAATATGTATCAGTTCCAAGATTGATGCTGGTTATAGCAACTTTTGTTTTTGCTGTTTATCTTTTTACAGGTTTCTTTGGAAACAACCTTACTTCAATTAATTCGATGCTGCCGCCGGCTTCAGAAAAAATTTCGATATCATCAGAATCTCAAAATGAAGGTCAGGCAGGCACTTTGCGGAATTCCTAAATATTCAGATTTTCTGCATTTGCCTTTCGGGTTAAAAGGTTATTTTGAATTGAAAGAAGCACTGGCTTGTTCCAAACAAATTGGCAAACCTGTTTTTATTGATTTTAAAGGACATGCATGCAGCAATTGCAAAAAAATGGAAGCTGCAGTTTTTTCTAAACCGGAAATCCAAAAATTGTTGCAAGAAAATTTCATAGTTGTTGCGCTTTATGCAGACGATCGTACCGGGTTGGCAGAAAAAGACTGGAGAAAATCGGACACAGATGGCGAAATAAAAAAAACCATGGGAATGGTAAACGAATCGCTTGAAATTGATCTTTTTAAAACCAATGCCTTGCCTTTGTATGCTATCGTTGATTCATTCGGGAAACCAATTGTTTCGCCTATTGGAACAGAATTGAACCCGGAAAAATTCAAATCGTTTTTAGAGTCAGCAATTTCAAAAAGTCAAAAATCAATCAGACTAATCTGAATTAAAAAATGCTGAATAAAGTATTTCAGCTATTTTGATGTTTTATAAGATGCTGGAAGAAAGGGAATTGTTTTAAAAATCCAATCTGTTTATTAAAAATAACAAGATTCATTGGCAGGATTCGTTGCTTTCTATTATTTTGCAGGCATTATTTTTTAAAAACCCTTAAAAATTAATTCCATGCAAACTCATTCTGTATCAATAATCGGAGGCGGAAGCTGGGCTACTGCCCTTGCCAAAATTATTTCGAATAATGTGCCACACTTCCACTGGTACATTTACGAAC
>CAVSGB010000290.1:0-21621 GCA_963726845.1 uncultured Bacteroidota bacterium
AGTCATCAATAAACTAACACACATGAATCTCGGGAAGATATGTGAGTTCTTTTTAATTGCTTCATTTAATCTACATAAAGGGCAAATACTCATTTTAACTGTTTTTGGGTAGCTAACTATAACATTGCATAGTATCTATTCTACAAATTTTAGATAGTTTTAAGCCATCATAATTCGTATTATTTATTTTATCAAATGCTTTATTTTCTTTGATAAAGTGAATATATTGATTTTGCTATAAATTATATTCAGCTCACAAATTGCTAGATTTTTCAGTTTAAAAGTAAAAGGTTTTTTGTATTCAAACTATATAAATGATAAAATAATTTAATAACCCGTTATGTGTGCGATGGGAGAAAAAACAAGTGTATGGCAGCCGAAAACAATTGAATGGAAATAGGCTGACATTCTCTTGTTTTTGAGCGTTGGGGTTCCTTTTCTTAATGCGCCATTAAGGCGCAAAGCGGGTGGGGGAAAAACTAAATCAATTTCATCGCACATTACTTAACTAACAACAGTAAGGTTTTAATCTTTATATTAAAGAGAATTTGTCAAGTTACAGTTTAAGATAAAAAATGGAAGGTGTTTTTCTGTTTTTCAGCCTTGTACCTAACGGTTCGGCTATGTTTCGTAAGGGTTTTCGAAGTGCGTCTTTATCCCCCGGCACAAAACTTGCCTACGGGAAATGAACTTGCAATACCTCTGAAACCCTTATGAAATATGAGCCGTTGTTAGCTTTAGTGCCTTTATATTTTAAAATGATCCATCAAAATTAAAAGTACAAAATCAATCTTAATTGCAATAAGATGATTTTTATGCAAATCTTGTTTAAATATTATACCTATCAAATGACAATCATCAATTTCGGTTTGAGAAGTGTATAATTTTGGTAAATACCAAATACCACAGCCGCTTATCCCTTCAAGATTACCAATTCGTTTATATTTACCTGTTTTAATATCAATTATTGCTCTTTGTTTACATTCAAAAATTAGATTACTTATTGGGTTGACTTTTAAAAGACTATATACTTTGTCATCTGAACAACATGTTAAAAATTTATAAGGAATTACTTTTAATTTTTGTTTTATTGGATTATAATGAGTTTTTCTCCATGGAAATCCAAAAAATAAATAATTATTTGTTGTCTCAGAGGCATGATTTAGCTGTAATTTATCAATACTCAAAAAATCATAAAATTCAAGTAAACTATTTACAGTTAATGAGTCTAATTCCCAAATAGCAATGTCCGCATTTTCACTAATTTTGTTTTTGTCCGGATCAATATAGAAAATATCTCCTCTAAAATTATAAAACATATCTATCTCCAAAAAACCTATTTTAAAAGGATTTCTGTCTTTTATAACATGACCAGCAGTGACTAAAAAATGTCTATTGTTCTTATATAGCAAAACTCCAGTTCCAATTGATTGAAAAGGTGTCTTGTATTTACTTTCAATTTGTACATGTTCATAAATTTGAACAGTAAATCTTGAAATCTTTTTAGCAATTTCGTCAGTTAATTGATCTATTAATTTAATATTTTGGTTTGATGTGTCCATGATTAGGCATTAAAGCTTAACGTTTCCGGCTACTTACAGTGCGGGAATGCGGGGCGCATCCTTGTCCGTCTGGCAATGCCTTAGCACGCGTGCCACTGCACTTACAAACCCTCTGAAACCCGCATTGTATGTGAGCCGGTGTTAGGTGGCGTATTTTATTTTTAATTTATACGTACTCGACCTGGAACTCCAAAATATCCAAGTTCAATTGGAATTAAATATGGTTTTTCTGCAAATTTTGTAGATACAGTTGAATTATAAATATGAAATAAAAAATACATTTTTGAATCTACATTTTTACCATCTTTTTTTGCAGGAATCCAATTCACCATCTATTAATTTAAGAGATTTTAATATATTTATATCGAAGTCTTTACTTAAAGACCTTTCGACTTGAATATTGGTAATGTTTCCAAATTTATTAATGATTAAATAAGCAACTGAAATTCCGGTCTCTATTTTTCTCAATTAAATCCATTGTCGGAAGAGTATTATTTTTTATTAATTCATTAATCTCAGATTCATAACCAAGATAAATAGGAGGAGAATCAACTTTATCTAAAACATAAACACTATCCTTCTTAACAAAGAATGTATCTATATTTCTAAAATTATTTGAAAGAAAATTAAATACAAGACTATCATAGTTAAAAATAATATAGTCTCCTTTTATTGCGTTTTTAAATTTCCAAATTCCTGCCTTTTTATCTGATTTATAATATCCAAAAATCACAGTATCCTTAGTGACTTTTCTAATCTTGTAATATTCCCCATCCTTTTGCTTATTACTTTTATTTATTGTGTAAACATAAATGAAATAATCATCTCTTAACTTTTTAATTTTCTTTTCAGGACTTTGGGCGTAAATCACAAAAAAAAAGGTACTAATAAGAATTGTTAAAATTGTTTTCATATTTTGAATTTATTTATTATTAAATTATATATTTTGATAATTTATCAATTTTAGAGTCGGATTTAAAATATTAGTATTTGCAATATTTTTCTAAGTATATTCTTGCTTTTTCATTTGAATTCTGTAAAGCATTTAGCCAATCTAAACATGCTTCTTGTTTTGAATTTAATTTATATTTTGCAATTCCTCTATTATAATAGGCATTACCATTATTAGGTTCTTTTGCAATTACCAAATTATAATCCTTTATTGCCTTAGTAAAACTATCTACTTTTAAAAATAAATTCGCTCTATATTTAAAATATTTAGTTTGAGTAGAATCAATTTCAATTGCTCTATCATAATAATAAAAAGCATCCTTAATTAAATTCTTTTTTTCTAAACATAATCCTATTAAGAAAGGATATTCAGATTCATCCCTTAAAATTTTGTAGCAATGTGAAAAATCATTTATTGCTGAATCAAAATTATTTGTATTAAAATAAGCATGTCCTCTTTTATAAAAATATATTGTATTCCCGGGATTTAGTTTAATTGCTTTGTTAAAAAAAAATATAGCCTCCTTGTATTTTGAACTATCAATCAAAGACATACCAAGTTTATAATATTTCATATCTTGATATTCCTGAGCATTTAAAAGAAATGAATCAATTATGATTGCAAATAAAAAAACAATTTTATTCATAATATTATTTATTTGACTGAGCTTTGAGTCTAATTAAAAAATTTATAAATCTTACTTTTCAATAATCCAATTTATTTTTAAACATTTTCTAAGATATTTTTGAAAGTCGGGATATGCCACCTAACGTGGCGGCTATGTTTCGTAAGGGTTTTCGAAGTGTGTCTCTATCCCCGACAAAAAACTTGCCAACGGGAACTGAACTTGCAAAACCTCTGAAACCCTTATGAAATATGAGCCGATGTTAGCGGCTGCCAGTGTGTCCTGCGATGAATCAGGGCACTTTCAAATATAGAAATCTTCCTGATAATCAGGAAGAAAGTTCTTTGAAATTGATTCATCTTAACTTTAGATGAGATGAGAGGCATCTATTTATAGTGTTTTGGATTAAGAAACGAGCCGGAAAAGAAATCCGGAGGTCTCACAAACAAATTCTATACATTCCCTTTATAGATGGGTGGTCTCTCGGATACGCCTTGCTGGAGGTGTTTCCAATCCGCCCTGCGGTGCTTCCCTTTCAAGGGGTAGGTACTGAACGGCATGGGTTAAAAGGCAGAAAACCCATTTCGGTGGGAAATCTGTCAGGAATGGGTAAAGAAGCTGAACGAAAGTAAACCGTTCGATGACATGTCGAAACTAACTTTTACGATTCTGAAAACCATGTGTGTGACGGTCACATGGGATAAGGACAAAGATTACCAGTTTATTGGTTGTCCCGGAATCCGGCATAAAGACGGCAGGAGCTTTACCTAGGCTCATCTAAGGAACAGGAGAACCTACCCGTTGGTGTAAAGAGAGAATGCCGAAAACCTGTAAGGCAAGGCAAAGAGTATCGATACAGCGGAGTAGGGGCGGATTAACCCGTAGTAGCGATTTGTGCCAGATTAAGCCCTGTGAAAGCAGGGATGAGCGAAGGGGTTAACGGACTCAAGGCAATTTTACCAACTTCGATTAATCGGGGGATGAGTTTGTTTCAGCCTGTTCCCGCTAAAATGCGGGACGTGAGTTCGAAGAGCCGTGTGATGGGAGACTATCAAGCACGGTTCCGTGAGAGGTTTAGGGGTGAAACTCCCCTTTACCTACTCGACTTTTCATATTTTTTTATAATCAATAAGTTCTGTTAGTTGTAAACCTCACTAAATCCTCTAATGCTAAACGTATTTGAGAATCTGGAAACTCATGGAGAATCTTTAAAGCCTCGTCCCTATAATAAATCATCTTTGACTTTGCATAATCAATCCCTCCTGCTTTATAAACTTCACTAATCACGAGATTCATGCTATCTGAATCCTTATTTCTACGTCTAATTATGCGCAATAAAACTCTCCTTAATTTTGGTTTAACATTGTCTAATGTATAAATCAATGGAAGAGTAATCTTTTTATCCCTAATATCATTACCTACAGGTTTTCCAATATCAGCATTCCCATAATCAAGTAAGTCATCTTTAATTTGAAAGGCTATGCCCAAATTCTCTCCAAATAAGTGAAATTTATTAACATCATTATCATTATGAAATGTAGATTTAGCACCAGCAGCGCAAGCTGCTGCAAAAAAAGCGGCTGTTTTGGCTTTTATTATATCAAAATATGTCTGTTCACCTATATTCAATTTAAAGGTCTTCTTATACTGTATAATCTCACCCTCGACAATCTCATTAATAGCAGAAGCATAAATCTCAAATATTTCATAATCCTTATTAGATATGGTCAATAACAAGGCTTTTAAACTTAAACAATCTCCGGCTAAAACTGCCGCCTTGCTTTTCCATATTGCATTGACAGATGGAACACCTCTTCGTTCCATTGATTTATCTAATACATCATCATGCAAAAGTGATGCTGTATGCAACATCTCAACGATTGAAGCAGCTCTATAACTTTGTTCATTTAATTCGCCTCCCATTCTTGAACATAATAAAGAAAACAATGGTCTAATCTGTTTACCTTTGTTTTTATACAGGTATTCCATTATATCCTGTAATAATGGAACATCAGAACTTATAAAATCCTTATAGAATTTATCGAAAAATCTAAGTTCAGTATCAAGAACATTTAAAGCTAATATCATTGTATCAATCAAATTTGCATATAATGTTTAACTCGGAGGGAGCGATTTTTTTGGTTGCCGCTAACGTTCGCGGCTACTGCCAGTGCGGGTTTGCGTGCCTATGTCTGTGTCCGCCAACACCTGCGCCCACTTGCGGGCGCTGACGCTTGCGAACCTTCTGAAACCCGCATTGGCTGTGAGCCGATGTTAGCAACAGGTGTTTATTCTTTTATAAATTTTGCGATTATCTGGTTAAATTCTTGAACCTGCTCAATCAGTGGAATTACGATATCAGCATCGAAATCTACAAAATCTGTGTAATCACTTTCTTGTCTCCACAAAAAAAGATTTGAAAATAATTTTCCATATTTAATGTCGATTTTGCCAGTCTTTATATAATAAAGATTAAACTGAGTTTTTGTTCCATTGTGTGTTTCGGATTTATAATCAAATTTATAAAGAAGGGCGCTTATTAAGTAGTAGCTTGAATAATAAAGTCTATTTACACACGAATTCCATCTTTGGTTATTTGCCAATAATCTGGCATCTTCAAAAATTTCATTGGATTTTAATACTCGATAGTCAATATAATCCTGTTTTGTACCTGACATTATAAATATATCCCTTCTCTTTTTATATTTTGATATAAAGGAGTTATCTCGTGTGTTTTTTCCCAATCATTTTTAGAGAATACAAATGTCGAAATTGGCTCTCCAATTTCTAGTTCAATATCAAAAAG
The DNA here is from genome assembly GCA_963726845.1 of uncultured Bacteroidota bacterium. Lineage (GTDB taxonomy): Bacteria > Bacteroidota > Bacteroidia > Bacteroidales > DTGW01 > CAVSGB01. Next base: position 5,946 of record CAVSGB010000290.1, read on the forward strand.
CTCATCTCTGTATTCCTTTTCAATCATCCTAGTTACAATAGGTTGATTAAGTAGTATTAAAATATCCCAATCTGAATCCTTGTGAGATTGTCCACGAGCATGTGAACCAAAAAGTATAATATCAGCATAAGGATTTTTTTGTTTAATCCTTGATTTAATCAATTGTGTTATATTTTTTTCCTTTTTATTCATAGTGCAAATATAATCTGATCACCGCAGAATCGCAAATACACTTGTTGCTAACGTTCGCGGCTACCAACCGTGCGGGTTTGCGGTGTGCGTCACTGTCAGCTGGCAAAACCTTTGCCGGCGTGCCACTGCGCTTGCAAAACCTCTGAAACCCGCATGGTTTGGTGAGCCGATGTTGTAAGCAGTTGATTATAATTTTATTTTTCTAATTTCTTTTACAATATTTGGTAATAAATATCCAATTACCATTATAATTACAGCTATCCCAAATAAATATCTATTTAAGTGAGTATTAAAAAATATGTCCGCTATCATCTCAAGAACAATATATCCGCCTCCAACATAAACAAGTATAATTGCATTTTTTTGAACAATCTTATTACTGTTTCCTTCGTACCAATCCTTATATAAATAACTTTCAGGATCAATCTTTATTAATTCTTTAAAATATATTTGTGATTCGTCGTATCTCTTTAGACGACCAAATACAATACCTTGAGTAAACAAAAATTCTTCATTGATTAAATTATAATCATCATTACTATCTTTATCTAATTTGTTTATCAATATATCTAAATGCTTAAATAGTTCTAAACAACTCGAATAATGATATTTGCTAATTAGTGCATCACAATATTTTTGTTTAACCGTAATTAATTCTCTAATTGTGACAGAATCTGAATGAATCTGATAATCATCAAAATATGACTTGTTTTTTTCATAAAACTTTATCACATCATTATAATTTTTCCAATCAATAAGTTCAATTCCTTCAATCATGGTATTTTAGTTGTTATTTTTAGGTTTATTCAATTGCTTACAACGGTTGGCGCTATGAGCATGTGGCGGGTTTCGGAGAACTGCTTTGTCAAAATATTTGCAAATTTTAATTATATGAACTAACTTCGAAAACCACATAAACCCCGCCATTGCTTATGAGCGCATGTTATGTGCCGGCATTTAATTTTTCTTTGAATCTTCTTATAAATTTTTTCAATCCATAAAATGATGGAGCTCTTGATAAACTTGTAGCATCCACAATATTAATTTGTACTTTATCATCATAAAATATAATTGTAAGCTCTTGTTTTGTGAAGAAAAATTGTTGTTTTGATAATGCTCGTAAATAATCATTGTCGTGAAATTTAAGTATAAATCCAAAATTATCTATAAAATCAGCCACAAAAATTTTATTCTTGTCTTTATTTAAACCAGTATTAATCGTTTTAAATTGTCTTGCCTTTTTATCAATATAAATCCTATAAGAAATCAAAATGAAAATAATCAAAATGAAACCGACTTGAAGTCTCCACATGTTTGTCCTATCAATAGCGTATATTGAAATTAAGGTTAGAATTGAAATTAAAATCAAAATAATAAATATGAATAAAAATAGTTGGTAATAATCAATGAAATGAGTCTTATAGATTACTCTATTTTTTCCCTTAGTTTTTATTATGTCTATATCTTCCATTCTTTATATTTTTTGGTATTTACTATTAAACAAAATCAATCATAATAAAATCAATTGTCATTCACAATTTTATCTAAATACTAAAATTAATTTGTTTAAAAATTTCTCGTGTTCCATTTGCTGGCACATAACGTTCCTCGGCTATGCGTATGTGCGGGATTTAATCGCACTATTTATCAAAATATAACCAAATATAATTAAAAAGCATTACATTTGAAAACCTTCTGAAACCCGCATTACGTATGAGCCGATGTTAGAGCCAGTATTTTTTATTTTTTTATTACTTTCTTTACTATGATTCCACCATTCATTGTAATTATTTTAACTAAATAAAATCCTGAAGTATATTTGCTCATATCTATTTCTGTATTATTTGAATTGATTTTTGAAGAATAAAGTTCCAATCCATTTAATGAATAAATATAAATATTTGCTTGATTTAATATTTCTGTAGATGTTAAAATCAATTTGTTAATGACAGGAATAGGAAATAGTTGTATATCTGAGTTTGCAATATCAATTATACCTATTGGGGATGCTACCTGAGTTACTGTTATAGAATCAGTTTTAAAACCAGTTCCAGAAACAGTTACAATTGCTGTTCGTTTGTTTGCATTTGGATTCGTTGTTGCAGTAATGGTTATTGTCGCAGTGTCTGAGCCAGTTGATTTATTAAAAGTTAACCAAGTTTGATTTCTGTTAATATTCCAGCTAATATTGGAATTTATAACAAATGTATTCGTGCTGTTGGCTGACGCACCAATAACAACCGTATTGGTCGAAACATTTAATACTCTACCATATGAATAAAGTGCTTGAATTTCCGCATCATTTATAACTCGATTATAAATGCTTATTTCATCAACAATACCATTATAAAATCTATTAGAAGTATTATTCCAATTTCCTATTAACAATTTTGGAGCATCTGTTATTTGATACGTTGTAGTATATTGAACTTTTAGAGTATCATTAAGATATAATTTCATAGGGCTATTAACTCCATTTTGCGTTACAGTAACATGATACCATTTCAGAGGAGAAATTGATGTAGAAACATGTGAATCATTTCCAGTATTACCCATTACATAAAAGGATAAATTACTATTTAATAATAAAACCTCAACTCCAGCACTTATAGTAGATTTTGATACAATTTCCTGGGTTGTGGTTATATTATTCGGTTTAAACCAAAAACTTATACTTTTAATTGTAGAATCTGGAATAAAATTACCACAATCTATATAATTATCAACCCCATTAAAACTATAAGCACTATTAGTATTCCCGAATCTATCAGAAGTTAAAGTTGCACTATGCACTATACCATTGTTATTATTACCACTTTCATCATTGGCATTGCCATTGAAAGGGTAATATGCAACTAAACCATTTAAAACTGGTGCTGCTCTGTATTGTGTAACTATAATAGTTTGGTTCTGACACCCCTGTTCCTGAAATTGTTACAGTTGCAGTTCTTGTTGAGTTAGTTTGGTTTGACTGTGATGATATTGTTAAAGTTGCATTTCCTGATCCACTAGCACTACTGATTTTCAACCAAGGTTGATCGCTTGTTGCTGTCCAACTAATATTTGAAATTATATCAAATGTTTTTGTATTATTTGCACTCGCTGAAATTGACAAATTATTGGTTGATACATTTAATGTGGTTGGTAAACTGCCCTTATATTCATATGCTCCAATATCTGAATTACCAATTCGTGTAAATCCTCTTTCATCATATTTTGGTGCTCCATTTCCATCAGATGGTAACGCATTAACAGCACATCCTGCATAATTTAAAACACATACTGGTATCCAAAATGTACTATCTGATAAAACTACTGTACTGTTTTTTAAGGTAAAGCCAGGATTACAATTATTCATATCACTAGAGACAGAGCCAGTGATTGAAGATTGATCAAAAATATTATATCCACCAGAGGTGATGTTTCCATTAAAATCATTTCCCCCATTATCGTAAAAAATCGAATTCTCAATTTTTAAATTTGTTTTATTTAAGTAAATAGTAGATGTGCTCTTTGAAGTATTATTTGGATAAAATCCCCAATAGTAATTATTTTTATGTTCACAAAAGGTGCAATTTGTTATCGACATGGTGCTATTTTGCGAATAAATTGCTGAACCTGCTCCAATAAATGGTTCTGAAGATGACGGATTGTCAGCTATTGAGTTCTGATAAAAGGTGCAATTTATTAGGTTTAAAACACCAGAAAATTGACAAATTGCGCCCCCAGCACCATTATATACTTGACCACCTGCTTCGAGGTTTGAAAAAGTGCAATTAGAAATGTTTATTGTTCCACCATATTCCTGTGCTATTCCTCCACCATTCTGGTTATTGTAATTGCCTAAATTATTTATCCAACCTTCTACAGATGTATTGCCTACAGTAAAATAACAGAAATCAATATTAACAATTTGTTTTGTATTGTGTGCTAATATTATTTTCCCATTAAGATCTAATGACACTGTATCATTAACAAAATCTCTATCTTTTCTGAATTCTAAGTTATTTATATTTACAATAATTGAATCCGAACCGAATATTTCAAAAAATCGATGGACAATACTTCCACCTGAAGAATCCCACCTATTATCACATATATATAATTTAGGATTACCAGAAATTGTAATAGATTTATCGAATGAAATTTGTTCTCCTAATTGAATTTGGGTTAAGCTTTTGTCAAAAATAATAACATCACCTTTTTGTGCTTTACTTATTGCATCCCTAAGAGAACCTGTAATACTATCTTTACCAGTTGTTACGGCAATAGTATTTGAAAAAGCATTAGATTTTACAATTATTGATAAGATTGTTACAAACAATAAAATCTTTGTTTTCATGGTAGTAGAGTTTAAATGAATATTTCATATTTGTGTTTGTTATATTGGCTCTAACGCTTGCGGCTATGAAACGAAGCGAAATTCGTGGCAGCGAAATTATCCCCCGTGCAAATGCTGCACGCGAACGCTTACACTGGCAAAACACTGAAACCGCTTTGTTTTATGAGCCGTTGTTAGGCACATTTTATTATTTTTTATTCTTTAATTCTCAAAATTAATTCTACTTTAACAGATTAGAATTGCTTTTAACTAATTAATATTTAATGAAATAAGGTAATAAGGTTTTCATTTCGGTTTTTATGAATACTATTAAGGTTATCTGAGAAAAAATAAGGTTTAGCATAGAGAAACCTTATTTTAATCGAAACCTTAATAGAAAATGTGTTCCTAATCCTTAATAACCTTATTAATATAAATCACCTAATATTGAATGTAAGATTCATTATATCAATATTATATAATCTGTTAAAGTAGAATTAACAAGTAAACATTATTAAAATTTCAATGTGTAAGTAATAGAAGGAATACGTGGCAATAAATAAGCATACGTGAAGACCCATCCATTATAATACATATTAACGGGATTCTTGCGGTTGTAGGCGTTGAAAACATCGAAACTTAATGTATGTACCCCCAGTCGATTTTTGGTTTTGTAATGCAGACCTAAATCGAGTCGGTGATAAGCTGGTAACCTGTAATTGTTGAGTAAAGGATAATAATAAATTACGTTTGAAATACCCAAAGCAGGATAATACCTATCAACAGGGATTGTAACTGGGTAACCTGATCCATAGAGCCACATGGCTGACAAATCCCATTTTGAAGTTATCTGATAATTTGCAGAAATATTAAAATCATGCCTACGATCGTATTGAAAAGGGAATGTCTGTCCGTTGTTGAGGGCGGCATAAGTCCTGACGGCTGACGATAAGGTATAATTAATGCTGCCTGTAAGCCGACCCTGTTGCTTTTCAATGGATATTTCCAAGCCCTTTGTATTCCCATGGCCTTGAGTGGTCTTTTCGTACCAGGGGGTAATATCGGTCAAAGAAGCACCATTTAATAAATCGGTCGTATTGGTTAGCCATTTACGATAAGCTTCAATAGATAACAGGGCAATTTTAGCCCAATCGTAAGCCAGACCAACATTTACCTGATCAGATTTCAACGGCTGCAGCCCTTTTAATGCTGGTACCCAAAGATCGGTAGGCAGGCTTAACCCGGAACTGCTTAACAAGTGCATGTATTGTACCATCCGCGAATACCCTGTTTTAATAGCAAGCTGAGGCAGTATTAAATAATTTACAGATAACCTTGGCTCGGGGTTAAAATTCTTTACACTATCTGATATTAACCCGCTAATCCTTAACCCTGCATTAATCGTAAGTTTTTGTGTAGGCTTTATTTCATCTTCAACATAAATATACAATTCACTAGCATGGATAATGGCATTTGTATAAGAAGTGTCCGCTTTTTCATTTAATTCCTGGTTGTCCATGTTAAAAATATTTTGACCCGGCCTAAAAGCATGAAAGGTATTGCCGGCGCCAAACATTATCTTTTGGTGGTTTGATAATGAATACTCAAAATCGGTTTTCATGATTAAATCTGAAATATTAGATGTGTATTTAGCAAGGTAGTTGTTCACTTTTGTACTATTGAGGGCAATCTTTTTGTCTGTGTTTATATCTTGTTCCTGCGTAAAATAATCATAACTGCTATATGCAATTGTGGTATTTGCAAACAAGCTGTTTCCAAAAGTATGGTTCCACCGTAACGAACTTATAAAGTTGCCCCACCCGGAAGTTTGGTTGCTGTTATCTGTAATTATTTCGGTTATGCCGTTTGTTGCCGTGTTGCCATTGTTGTTGTGTATATTGTCTTCGCCTTTATAAAAGCTAAAAAATATTTTGTCCTTTTGCGAAAATGTGTGGGTAAGGCGGGCATTTAAATCGTAAAAATAATAATTTGTAAAGCTATTGTCCAATAATTTCAAGTTTGTTAGCGCGTTGGAATATAAATCGAAGTACGACCTTCAGCCAAACAATAAAAGTTGTTTTAGCGCTGAACAATGGCCCTTCGAGGGTCAACGTTGATGAAATACACCCAATTGAAATTTCTCCTTTCAACGATTTGTTGTTGCCATCGAGGCTGCGCACATCTATTACCGATGATGCACGGCCACCATATTGAGCCGGGAAGCAGCCTTTCAGTAATTTAATATCTTTAACCGCGCTACTATTGAATGCGCTAAAAAAACCATACAAATGGCTTACATTGTACATAGGCACATCGTCTAACATGAACAGGTTCTCGCCGCCGCCGCCGCCACGGACAAATATACCGGCTGAACCTTCAACACCGCCCTGTATGCCAGGTTGACTTTGGATTGATTTAAGCAAATCGGGCTCACCCAATGCCGGGATCGAATTAAGTTGTTTCACGGGAATAACAGTTAGCCCCAATGATGCATTAACGTTACGGCTATAAAGCTGTGATGAAATTACAACTTCTTGTAGTTCTCTAACGGGGAAAATTTTAATATTAAGCAAAGTGTCGTGTACAATTTCCAAGTATTTTACTTCCGACTTATAGCCCATAAATGTGGCCTGGATGGCAACTTTGCCAACAATATTTTTTATATTAAAAAATCCATAATTGTTGGCCTGTACAACCTTTTTGCTTATGCTGTCAACAATGTATGCGCCAATGATACGTTCGCCCGTGTTCAAATCTTCAACATAGCCCGATATATTATAACCCTGAGAAAATATGGATTGTATGGCTATCAGAAACATTAAAAAAAGTGTGCTATATTTTAACATTACTTTATTGTTATGACAAATGGATATTTTTTTAATAATTAAAAACAATAGAATCGCTTGAAACGGCAGCACCAGAAAAAATGCCGTAGCCACCTGTGATGTTTGAATATACCTGCACTGGTGCGGCCAGCGCATTGCCATAATTTGTGTTATACAGGTAAAGTGTCTGTATATATTTATAATAATCTTCGGTAATGGAATAAAGCCGAAAATAAATAACTTTTCTTGGATTGGGTATCCAATTTGGCCAGTCATTCCAAAAAGGCCAGCCAATCTGATTGGTATTAATTGTTACTTTTAAACTGTGTTTATGTCCATTGATTATTTTGTCGGAAAAAGCAACCCCTTCTAATCCATTAGCGCAAATGAGTTTTTCTTCAACAATGGGGTCCTGGCAGTCGAATATAAGATTTGTAGTTGTATATTCTGGCCTTTTAAAAATATAAAAAAGATAGTAGTTAGCAACGTTGGCCGGGTCTGTAAACTCAATGTTACATACCAAACTTATATTGAGGGAATTGGTTGTGTCGGTGGCAGTTATAATCCTTGAGGTATCTACCTGTTCTATTTTAACTAAACCTGGTATTGTTGTGCTTGCCGTGGCATCGGGCAAACTGGGCGCTTTTACAATTATTTTATATTCTTTTCCTGATAACGGGTAAACAGTACTTGAAATATAATTACAAGGATAATATACGTTATCATCCCACATAAAAGGCCAGTTAGGATATACATAGTGTAGCGAATCAATAAATGTATTGTACTGATAAAAATAAACTTTGGCATTAACTAATCCAGTTGTAATTGGATTTGTAGAGTCACTGTAAACATTAAGATTATCACTTTTTGCTAAGTGCACATTCAGCAAACTATCGGTAGTAATTAAACTATTGATAACAATTTTACTGCCCGTATCAGGTTTTACTATTTTTTCCTGTTGGCAGGCGGCAAACAAAACCAGGAAAAAAGCAAAAAATATTAAGTGTTTCATACGTTTGTTGTTTAATAAAGCTCCAAAAATAATAATTCTACAGTTGTTTTTATTTATTAAATTTATGGCGCTTTTTGCACCCTTACAGCATAAGCTGTAATTGTACCATTATCTGTCAAGGCACACAGATCTTTGGAATATGCTTCTGCCTGATTAACTTGGATGGGCCACATTCCATTTAATATCCTGCCGTTTCCATTATAAACTGAAATGCCGCCGCAACAAGTCAAAGCCCAACCAGTAGGTACAGTAGTTACAGCCGCACTGGTACTACCAGCATAAGCCGAATTTGTTAATGTTGTAAAACCAACCTGAAGGTAACCAACATTAGCGAATAAAATATTTTTAATTCCAATAGCATAGACAGTTATAGAACTTGGGTCTGACTTTACTTCGTCCTTGCCAGTTGCATACCATGTATTGCTGCTCGAAGGGTACGAAGAAACCAGCATATTGCCTACCCCACCATAATTATCTATTGCCCTCCACCTATTAAAAGATAATTGCTTGGAATTGTCACATAAGAAACCGGGTGGTTAGTAGCAGTACCTTCTGAGGGAAATACTTGTATTTGTGATCTTAGATAATCAGGTGTAACCCCGTCAATTTTCATGCCTATTTCATAAACAGTTATGAAATGCGGATCTGAGACAATATGGTTCTTTTGATTCTCCTGTCCAGCATGTTAACCCAGCATCGGGATATGATTTGGTTAAAAAACCTCCATTTTGAGACCAACCCGATGTAACAGCGCCTCCACCAACCAATACGTAATCAGCAGCTACCTAAACTGTAGCAGAGGGATGGGGCAATTGTTCAGATGTTGTCCACCAAATTTCAAAATGAATATTACCCGACCCATCTGTGTACTCCGGACTGGCAATAGGTGGATTAGAAATAATGGGCCACTAAGTAGTTCGCGAATAGCTGGGGCGTTCATTTTTGCAATTGAATCGATATTTACTTTCTCTTTATTCAATTTTGCAATAGAATCGTTATACAATGCAATAAAATTGCTTGTTGTATTCGATTTTTTAATTTCAGTATTCTCTTTTGAACAAGAAATTGCCACCAAAAAGATAGCGCTAAACAATATTATTTTTTTCATTTTTTAAAAGTTTAAGTTAGTAAATATTTTAAACAACTGTAGAATTTTAATATGAGCAATGCTTATGCTATTTTTTAACAAAGTCATAATTATATATTTCAACGTTTAATTCAACCAAAAATCATTAAAGTTGGAAGTTTTGCATTATTGTGCCTAACGTTCCTCGGCTATGTAAAGTGCGGGATTTACTTGCAGAATAAATCCCACGACACAAATATAATTAGAAAGCACTGAACTTGCAAACCCTCTATAACCCGCATTTTATATGAGCCGATGTTATGCACCCGGTCGTTTATTTTTCTAATCAAGGTTTTTTATTTTAATAATGGTGTGATGCTTTTACAAATCAGCTTTTAATTTGATTCCTTTTAAGAATTCGATTATTCTCTAACTTTGAAATGATATGACCTCCAAGAGCAACACCATTTTTTTCTATCAAATAATATGTAATAGTCGCAATAAACATAGTACACAAAAAAACAATCAATATAGCAATTATAGTTCCATATGTCCCATACCGGGATAGTCCCCAAAAGTTAAATCCAACAAAATAATCTAAAATTGCAAAATGAATAAAATACATACCATAACTTATTTTACCAGTAAATTTTGCAATTGGATTTACAAATAACGTAAAACTTCTATTGGCCAATGCATACGTTAATAAGGCAAAAGCTATTGCATACATAACTAACTGATTAATATAATTATAATAAGAACAATAATCAGTATACGCATACATTAAAAAGAAAGATAAAATAATCAACACAATACTCGTCATCCTTGAATTATTAAATGTCTTATCTTTAAAAAATTGGAATAAAAGTATACCAATTGCAAACACTGGTAACTGATTAAAAAATCCATAATATGAAACACCCCAAGCTAAATACAATAAATCTTTTGAATATTGATTTGCCCAATAACTGTAAATCCAATTTGATATAAAACAATTAATAATGCAAGTGAATATAAAAAACAGAATAGCTTTCTCTTTGTTATTAATTAATCTAAATAAGAAAGGCAAGAAAAGATAAAATGTATATTCTACAGCAATTGACCAACTACCGGGAACTACACTATTTATTGTTTCTGGATGCCAACCATGGGTAAATGTTGCAGCAGAAAGAATATACCAACCTTTTATTCCATTTGGAGCATAATAATTACCATGAAAATCAAATGGAAATTGATAAAATAGTATTGCTAAATAAAACAATGGAGCAATTCTAAAGAACCTTCTTATAAAGAAATATAAAATATATTTTGACTCCTTACCTTTTCTTGATTCTAAAGAAAAACATAATGTAAGAGCACTGACTATGTAAAATAGTTGAACCCCCTTATCTCCATTTGACATTAAACGTCTTAACAAATCATTAAAAGGAACAACCTTTTGGCTTGTATGAACAATAATAACTAAAAGTATTGCAATACCACGAAGAGCATCAATGTAATCATATTTTTGAATCTTAATAACTGACATAAATTATATATTTATAGTATTAATTTATTTATATTTTCCCAAAATAGCGTATTTTTTTCGACTGGTGCATAACGGTTGCGCTATGTTTAGTGCGGGATTAGAAAGCACTTCACTTTCTTTCTTAATCAAATATAATTGAATGCACTGACTTTGACAAACCTCATATAACCCGCATTAAATATGAGCGCGTGTTAGTGCCAGTTTTTATTTTTCTATTTCTACAATAATTCTTGCATTAGACATATCATTTGATGCTTTATTGAGAATGTCAAGATCATTAAATAAAATTTTCACTATTGATTCATTTCTAATAGAATATGTTGATGTTAAATGTAATTTGTTACCTAAGTTTGCAAGTTCAAATTTGTAATTCCCTACTAAATTAAATATTTCTTTATTTAAGTTTTCTGAATTTATAACCTTAATATTCTTAGGAAATTCAATAATTAAATCCTGAATATCAGAAAAAGCATAAGGTATTAAAATATCTAAATTCCGATACTGTTTATTATACTCAATCTTATTATTATTTAATATCTCACCAACGGTAATAATTATTGTACTATCATTTAAAAAATTATAAAATTTACCGAGTCTACCAGTCATATTAACTGAATATTTGAAAGGAAAATTATTATTCGCGCTTTTCAAATACATAGTATCTATTTTAAAAATATCTCTACTTTTCTGAGCCTCTTCTTTGAAAGACTTATATTTATTTTTATCCTGAAATAAGCTATTATAAAAATATCTATTATCTGTAGATGAATAACCCGAAAAATTAATTGATGAATAATAAGAAGTTTCTTCTGATTCAAGATTTACACCTATTATCCTCTGTCTATAATAATAATTTGTTTTTTCACTTCCTTTTCTAATCATGATTCGTTTTATTTCAAGTAAAGAATCAGGATTGACATTTTGTTTACTAATTTTGTCATTGAATTCTTCAAATTTAGCATTTGGTTTAATTATTATTGCAACAGTTCCGTTTAGATAAGATGGTATTTCATTTAAATAATATTTTTTATAACTGTCATGAGGATAAACTAAAATATTATTGCTATCCTTATCCATATAAAGAAACATATAATCAGATATTTCATTCTTTCTAATAAAATTATCATCAATTGAACCAATAAATTTGTTCTTTGCGAAACAGACATAGAAATCAATTTTTAATTCTTTAAATATTCTCCTATATAGTAGACTTTATATAGATTAATTGAATTAAGCAACGCATTTCACAGTTATTCTAAAATTATGTAAGCCACAAGCGAGTTCCATGATTAGATCATCGAATTCAAACTTGTGGCAACGTAAACGTTCTTTGATAATTCGGCAACGCTTAGCTCCGCAGATAGCGTGTTCAACAAGTACCCTAAATCTGGATATTTCCCGGTTCTCCTGTTTTTGTTCTTTTGTCAACTCTTTGCCTTTTGGCTTTTTACTTGGCATTCGGATATTAACTCCTTCAGGACAGTGACCTAAAAAGCCAGTATCTTGCCATAAGGTTATTCCTTTGGGAAAGTTTAAAGGCTGTTCGTCACAAATTTTCTTGTCATGTACACTGCCATCATAGGTTTTACTCAGGAACAAAATTCGACGATCGGGTAATGAAAGAATGTTATTCTTGACACTATGAGTTTTTTTTACCACTATAGCAGTCTTGTTGCTGCTCAGTATTTAGTGGCCGTTGAATACTTCTTTCCACTCCATCAAGCAATACGTCATGGCAATCTTTTAATAGCTGTTCCAGCTTTTGATTATTTCGTTCAGGTATTTCTTTAAGCCTTTTAAGAGTTTTGCGAAGAATTGGGCTTAAAAGATGTATCCAAAAATTGGCTTGGGGCTGGTTCATCGAAAATGTAGCAGCTTGTAATTCTTGTAAAGGGAATGTTTTTAGGTATACCAATATGAACAATAATTTGTCCTGAACACTTGGTAAAACACTTGTTGCTCGAGGTAATTCAATTCGTTGTCGAGGTTTCCCTTCTAAAGTGAAATGATTGGAATATTGTTCCCATTCATTTCGGAATTCTAAAGCCAATTCATCAAACTCATCTGGAATAAACCCTGTGAGGCTAAGGAACTGAACGGGATTCTTTCTTGCTTTGTCAACTTTTAATCCCATAGTTTTTGTATCTATGGGTTACAAATATATGTAAAAGAACTTATTAATTTTTTAATCTATATAATATCTAGTTTATATAAACTTATCCTATCAATCATATTTGATTGTATTAAATCATTATATCTAAATACTTTTGAATTATCATGATTAACGACTTGAACATTATTCTTAATATATTCATATAAAATTTCAAATTTTTTGAATTTATCATCTTTTTCTATGTCCTTTCAATTTCTTTTTTATCCATTTCCCTATATAATCCAGATCAGGATTATCCAAATCATAATAAAAAGTAGTACTGTTAGTAAAATCATAATAAAGTCCAGACCAAGTAGGAAATTGATTAATACTTTTTTCATTTTCAATTGCATAATAAAAATATGGAAGTTCATCAGCTAAGCAAGTATAATAATAATCCTTAATTGGAATTACGCTATCAAGTGAGAAAGTACTGGTAATTTTATTAACATCAGTTAAAATAGTTGGCTTTTTAAATCCATTATAACATTTATATATAACTTTATATGGAGAAGGTATAATAACCTTATAATTTGATTGAATTGATGGTAAAAAATTTTGCATAAAAACATTTCCAAACATCCTATCAGTAATCGAACCTGAATACTCACAAGAATAATTAAATTCAATTTCATCTCCAACTTCAACTCCAGGAATAATATATTTGATAATATTTAGATTATCTTTGGTATCGTCTGTTTGTGGGATGGAAGAATGAAAGATTTGACTAGAATCAAATTTTATAATAGAACCATTAGACTTGATTGTAATAACTTCAAATGATTTCATTATTGTTTTTTCTTCTTTCTTTAAAGTTAAATAGGCAAAATTCTCAAGACCCTTACGAGTATTTATTTTCAATCTTGAAGAATACCTTAATTCGACACTATATGCTGTCGCATATGAATTTGAAACATTAATTCTTTTTAAAGAATATTTAGCATTAATCAATTCGAGTTCCACATTATTATAGATATAATATGCATCTTCTTCATTAAAATTTGTTGTATTATTTATATTATGAAGGCTATCATTGGTTTGAATATTTATACCAAAAATATTTATCTCAACAGAAATATTAATTAGAATAAAAAGACTAGAAATGTACAACAACTGTTTCATGAATTTTTTTATTAAATTTATCAATCAATTTATTAATAATATTCAATTCATTAGAATTTATCCATATTTTATTATATTCAAATATATAGTTTATGTTTATTGAATTATCCGATAATTTGATTGCGTTAAATTGAAGTTTATAACAACTATTTTCTTCTATCATTGGAGTAAATTCAACATCTTTTATTTGTTTACCTAATGTGATTGTCATTGTAAATTTTTTAAGTATAGTTGAGCCTAAATAAACTTCATTTTCAATTTTATTTTTATGAAAATCATTCGAGAATATTGAAGGAATGTAATCCAAGAAGAAATACATTAAATGATTAGATTGATATTGTTTGTTGAAGTATTTAATTTTAGCCTGTACAAAAATACTATCATTATTAATAAAATATTTAATTGAATCAATCTCTTTAACATGAAATATTTCTTGTAGCTCATGACGAACTATTTCCAGAAATTCAAAATTTGAATTTCTGGAATAATACCACTTTAAATTGCTATCAACAAAGCCATGTGAGGAAATATTTAAACAACCTTCTAAATAACTTCCTTTATTAGAAAGATTTAGTTTTATATTATATTCATTTTCTTTTGGATTTAAAATTGGAACACGATAAAATGATGGATTATCATTTGAGGTAATAAATAAAGTTCTACCTTGGAGATGCTGAATTGTTCTTCCGATTATATGATTGAAGTCCGTTGCATCTAATAAAATTAGACCTGTATCAAGCTTAACAACACAAATTACATGATTACCTGAACATAAAGAAGGAAAATTGAAATCACAGAAATAATTATTTGTAGATGTTAATGCCAACATTGCATCAAAGCCTTTATAAGATAGCATATTTCGCAAAAGATTTGCTAAATCCTTACAATCACCTTGTTTGTTCTTGAGTACAACATTTACATCGTGAGGTATAAATGAACCCATCCCAACCTCAACATCTAAATATTTAAATCGAGATTTTACATAGTTATAAAACAAATATATTATACTATCATTTTTAGGACAAGATAATACTAAACTATCAATTATTCTTTTTGATTTTTTATTTAATTGAGAGACACTATCAATGCTTGAAATATACCAATTATTAAAGAATATCTCTTCTTTTCCCTTTTTATCAATTGGCACAACGATTAATCGGATTACTGGAATCCTATTTGAAGAAATGCTTTGTTTGTAATTATTATAGAAATAAGGCTTCGCTTTAATCTTAATGATTTGAGTGTCATTTACAAAAGAAAAATTGATCTGATGAAATTTAAGTGAATCAAAATTAACAGAATCATATCGTAAACTTAGATTTTTTGGAATTGATATTTCATAATTAGCTGTATCTGTATCATACAAGGAAGATAAATTTATACAATTAAATAAAATTAAGTTTTTACATTTTATCTTAAATGTACATGAAAAATACTTTCCACTATCTAATTCTAAAG
>CAVSGB010000291.1:0-8967 GCA_963726845.1 uncultured Bacteroidota bacterium
AACCCCTAAAGGGGATTAAATACTTGTATTTAAAAAAGTCCCCTTTAGGGGATTTAGGGGTTATATCAGGGAATGATAAATATTTAATTAAAATTTAATATTTATCCCTCACCTATTCCAATTGATTCATGTTTAGGTACATTTCAATCTCGAATTTATTAAATTGACTCAACTGATAGCCAGTGGAAAAAAGCGAATATTACTTTTTTAAAAAGTTAGCGGTTTAGTGTTAATGCAAAACAATTTTTAAATCGATAATATTATGAAAACAAAAATTTACTTTTTATTTATTGCTGCAATAGCTTTTACTTTCTCATTGAAAGCCCAGTATATAAACCTTGCAAATGACGGAGATGTAGAAGAAGCAGCCGATACTGCCGGTGCAGTAGCCCCAAACTGGACTGAATTGGTGCAGCCGGCCAATGTAACTTTTACAGTTGTTTCAGATACTGTTCACTCGGGGAAAAGGGCAATGAAAGCTTATGTTGTGAACCGCGACAGTATAGCCGGGCTTGCTGATTGGTCTATCCAATTGGTTAATGAATATACAAAAGTTTATGAGAATGCTGGTTATAAATATTCAATCTGGGCAATGGCAAAATTATCCACAATGAAAGTTAATTTTACTATTGGAACTAGCAGTTATAGTGAACTTGGCAGAATTGGAGGTAAAGCATTAACGACTGGTTGGGCTCAATATAGCTTTATGTTCAATAGTTTAACAAATGATTCAGTTCGCGCCCCAATTCACTTATTATCGAACGGCGCATATTTTTTTGATGATTTTTCAATTGTTCAAACCCCTTTGCAATCTGTCCATATTTCAAAAGACGGAGATTCGATAATGCTCTATGCCGGCTGGAATGTGGGAACTATCGATCCAACTTTCGATATTTCGACAATCACGGCAAATATTAATGGCAAACCTGTTGACATTGTAAGTGTAATCAACAATGCCAAGAATAAAAAAATTATTCAGTGTAAACTTGACAGCAAAGTTCAAAAAGGCGATTCTGTATTAGTATCGTATAATGGAACAAGCATTGTTTTTAACGATGCAAACGGAACGGATACTTTTGATGTTTTTAGCAATGTGCCGGTTGACATGTCAACGCTTAACAATTCAGTTATTGCAGAAAATACAAATTTGAGCAATGTAAGTATCTATCCTAATCCGGTGGAAAATAATCTCAGGGTTGTTGGCATTAATAAAATTACGAGCGTTATTATATCTAATATATCAGGGCAGCAAATATTAAAATTCAGTAATGTTTCCGATAATTCAATCGATATTTCATC
The DNA here is from genome assembly GCA_963726845.1 of uncultured Bacteroidota bacterium. Lineage (GTDB taxonomy): Bacteria > Bacteroidota > Bacteroidia > Bacteroidales > DTGW01 > CAVSGB01. The sequence continues at coordinate 1,300 of CAVSGB010000291.1, forward strand.
ATTGAAGGAAGGATTTTATTTTGTAACGCTTAATAATAATGCGGTATTGAAATTTATTAAGAAATGACAGGTTTTGTTACTTATTAATAATGAAGAAATTTCATTTTAGGATAATCTTTACTTTCCTTTTAATATTTTTTTACGAGGAAGTTATATTTAGCATTGAACCGAACGGGAAGCTTCAATTCAGTAAAAACGAAAGTCTCGAAGCACGTGGTTTAAGTGTGCTTCTGTTTCACAATTATTATCCGGATGGAAAACAGGGAGGGATTGAAATTATCCAGCATGGCATAAGGATAGCTACAAACGGCGACTTGCGTTTGGAACAATTGCCGCAGCAGTGGTCTGCACATCCAAATTTCAATAGGCGCGAAGTTAATCCGGACAAAGGCGAAGCTGTGATTTCTCTCAGTTTTCCTAACAAACACCCGGGCGCAGGTGTCTATGATCCCGGATTGCGGATTGGATATAAAATTTGTGTCTTTGCAGAAGGCAATTCTTTCAGGGTTGTTGTCAATCTCGATACGCTATTGCCAAAAGAATGGGTGGGAAAGGTTGGTTTCCAGATGGAATTTTTTCCTTCAGCTTATTTTGGCAAAACTTTTCAATTCGAAAATCAATTTGGAATTTTTCCACACCAGCCAAATGGCCCAATTATAGACGATAATAGTTTTATGCCAATTGCACAATCGCTTGGCGAAGGTCATAAATTAATCCTTGCCCCGGAAGATTTGGAAAATAAAATTACTATTGAGAACCTTTCTGGTATGTTATCGCTTTACGACGGCCGCAATTCCTGCCAGAACGGATGGTTTATTGTCAGGACAGTTGTCCCTTCCGGAGTTACAAAAAATGCAGTTGAATGGAGAATAAGCCCGAATATTATTTCAAATTGGATAAGAAAACCCGTGATTACTTATTCTCAGGTTGGTTACCATCCAAATCAGCAAAAAAAGGCAATTCTTGAAATTGACCCAAACGATACAATTATTGATAAAATAATTTTGCAAAAGGTTCAAAATGATGGGAATATATTGAACGTCCAGGTAAGTGCCCCTGTGAAGTGGGGGAGGTATTTACGATATGATTATTATTCATTCGATTTCAGCCAGGTTCGTGATGAAGGCACATACAGGATGCAATATAGAAATGAATCAACCGGGCCATTTACAATCAGTAAAACGGTTTATGATAAGGATGTATGGCAACCGACACTCCAAACATTTTTCCCTGTTCAGATGTGCCACATGCGCGTGGTCGACCGCTATCGTGTGTGGCACGGGTTATGCCATAATGACGATGCGTTGCAGGCGCCACCTGCCCCAAATCATTTCGACCAATATGTAATGGACAGTATTACTGAAACAAACTATAAACCATTCGAACATATTCCTGGCATGAATGTTGGTGGCTGGCATGATGCAGGTGATTACGATTTGCCGGCAGGCCAATCTGCAATTTATTTTCTTGCCCTGGCACAAGATGAATTTAAGCTCACGTCAGACCAGACAACAATAGACGAAGTAAATAAATTTGTTGAGCTTCACAAACCCGACGGCAAACCCGATTTATTGCAGCAAATCGAACATGGGGTTTTAAATCTCTTATCCGGATACCGGGTTGCCGGGCACAGTTTCTGTGGTATTATTGATGGCAATATCAGGCAATACATTCATTTGGGCGATGCTTCAACTATTACAGATAATCTTATTTACGATCCAAAATTAGGCGGGAATGAAAAGAAAGATGGTTATTCCGGAAAGAAAGATGACCGATGGGCCTTTACAAATAAAGATGCGGCACTTGAATACAGGATTGCAACCGAACTCGCTATTTGTGCCAGGGTTTTAAAAGGTTTTAATGACAAGCTTGCAGAAGAATGTTTAACGACTGCAGAAAAAATCTGGGATTTCGAACAAACCCATCCGCCAAAAATCCATCATAGCGAATATGTGCCGCGCAACCTGAAGGCAGAACAATTCGGCTGCATCTGGAGAATTGTTCATTTCGACTAAAGATGAAAAATACAAAGCGTACATTATTTCGAATTGGAAGATAATTCAATATAATTTTCCAATGCTCGGATGGTTTGTAAGCCGCGTTCTATCAGATTTAAATGATAAAAATTTCAGATCGGAATTCGATAAGGCCGTGTTGGATTACAAAAATAAAATCTCTGAAAATATCAGTAAAAACCCCTATGAACTGCCTTTTAATTTTCAATTGTGGGGAGCAGGCGATTTATATGGCTTTGCACTACGAAGTTATTTTTTACATAAAATTTATCCCGGTTTATTCGACAAAGAAAATGTTTTCAGGGTACTGAATTATTCGTTTGGATGTCACATGGCCAATTGTACGTCCATGGTTTCCGGAGTCGGGGCAAAGTCGAAGACAATATCCTACAGTTCAAACCGTGCAGACTGGTCATATATTCCCGGTGGCGTATGTTCCGGCATTTCATTCGTGCTGCCGGACTTTCCAGAATTTCGCGATGATTTTCCATTTATCTGGCAGCAGGGAGAAGTTACTGTTGGCGGATCGGCACACTATCTTTTCCTCGTACATTCGGCTATAAAACTTTTGCAGGAATAATAGAAATTTAAAAACTGAAAGATTAAATATATCCCGGATTGTTATCATTTATTAATTAGGGTCTGCTGATAATTCTATTAAATTATGAAATTCAGTATATTACAATAATAAAATATCTTTTGAATGCATAGAATTTTAAATAAAAAATCCCAAACACTTGCACCTAATTTCTGTTTTATGCTTCGCAATCTTTTAATTAAATTTTTTTTAAAATTTTATTGTGTTGACTTTTTCAGCAAACCCTAATTATTCAGTATCCAGCATCCGGTATCCAGCATCCGGTTTACGATATGCGTTCTCCGTCCTCCGTACTCATTTATTATCCAATAATTTTTACCGGGAAAAGCAGCTTTTGAGATTAATAAAAAATTGACTATTCAAGCGCGTAGCTTTCAGTCATCTGGTTATAGAATTTCACAAAATCGTATTTTTCTTCCGAATCCATCCATTCCATAGCGCTTTTAGGGTGTTCGTTCATCATGCCGGTAATAAGATAAGGAATATGATAACCCCAGTCAATTTTTTGCTGCATCGGTATCAAATGTTCCTGGATAACTTTAAATATCGGCTTTAGTTTGAATTTCGGGTTTTTCAGGAAAGCAATCAGGGTTTCAGTGTGGCAATTACCTGCACCACGTCCAAAACCGAGCAATGTAGAGTCGAGCATATTGCAGTTCTCAATAATAGCCGTAATTGTATTGGAAAAAGCCAGTGCATATTGTTGTGTGCATGTATTCCAATTGTTTTGTCTGGCATAGCTTTGAGATATTTTCTGGCAAGGAGTTCAATTTGCTCGCAATACATGCTTCCAAAACTATCAACGATATAGAAAACCGGCACACGCGATTTTGCAACATCGCTTAAAGCTTCATCCAGGTCGCGTTCGTTGACTTTCGAAACTGCCATCAGGTTTATCGTAGTTTCATAACCTTTATCCATACAATGTTCAGCCAGTGCAATAGCTTTATCAATCTGGTGAACATAACATGCAACCCGCATCATGTTTATAACACTATCTTTCTTCTGAGGTATATCATTGAAATCAATCCTTCCTATATCGGCCATGCATGAAAGTTTGAGATTTGTCTTATTTTCGCCTACAATACGGCGCAAATCTTTTTCGTCGCAAAATTTCCAGGGCCATTCTCGGCACGGGAATAAGATTTTTCACTGCTTTTATAACCAATTTCCATATAATCCACACCGGCAGCAACCAATGCTTCATAAACAGCTTTAACAAATTCATCGCTGAATTTCCAGTCGTTCATTAAGCCACCGTCGCGGATAGTGCAATCGATTACCTTAATTTCTTTTCTATACATTCTGTTTTTGATAAAAGTTTATTTCGAATTTTCCAATATTTTAAATTGTTCCTGTGTGTAATAATCGAGCAAAACTCTGTAAACTTTTTCTATTGCTTCGCCACTTAAACCATGCTGCCTGGCTAATTCACCGCGGTTTGCAATTACCATATCATACCGTTCCCTGGCAGTTATACTTGTCTTGTCCGGCTTTTTATACTTTACAATTTCCCTGACATATTGCAATCTTTCTGCTAACATGAAAACAATTTCTTCGTCAATCCTGTCTATTTCGCTCCTAACATCTTCTATTGACAAGCAATCTTCCGGCCTTTTCATTTTTTGTATGTTATATAACATAAAATTATCGGTGTAAAAATAAGTAAAAGATTAATTTGAACAAGAAATAATTTTTGTTTCTGAAAAAGAATTGGGAATTTTAAATAAGAAATTGAAACAGATCTGGTTTGTCATTCAAATATTCCTGAAGCAGGTTGCTTTTTTTTAAACGTTCAAACAAAGGGCCAAAATCATCCTTGTTTTGCAGTTCTATTCCGATTACTGCCGGGCCTTGTTCACGGTTATTCTTTTTTGAATATTGGAAATACGTTATATCGTCGTTCGGTGCAAGCACTTTTTCGAGAAACTCACGAAATGCTCCTGGTCGCTGAGGAAAACGCACAATAAAATAATGCTTAAGGCCTTCATATAACAATGAGCGCTCTTTAATTTCTTCTGTTCTTGTTATATCGTTGTTGCTGCCGCTGACAATACAGACAACAGTTTTGCCTTTGATTTTATCTTTATAAAAATCGAGCGCAGCAATCGACAAAGCGCCAGCCGGCTCAACAACTATGGCTTCTTCGTTGTATAACTGCAAAATAGTTGTACAAACTTTTCCTTCAGGTACTGTAATAATATCGTCGAGAATGTGACGGCATATTTCAAACGTTAAATCACCTACTCTTTGGACTGCTGCACCATCAACAAACTTATCAATTTCATCTAATGTAACTACTTCGCCTTTTTCAATTGATGCTATCATAGAAGGCGCACCGGCAGGTTCAATGCCAATTATTTTTGTGTCGGGACTAAGAGTTTTAAAAACACTTCCAACACCTGCTGCCAGGCCTCCTCCACCAATTGGTATAAACAAATAGTCGATATGTGTGTTGGTGTCCGACAAAATATCCAGGCCTATTGTTGCCTGGCCTTCTATTACCAAAGGATCGTCGAATGGATGTATAAATTGAATTTTATTTTTATCCCGAAACTTCATTGCAGCCTTAAACGCATCGTCATAAGTGTCGCCGGTGAGTATAATTTCGACATTGTTGCGGCCAAAGAATTTAACTTGTGTGATTTTTTGCTTTGGAGTTGGAGCTGGCATAAAAATAGTTCCCCTGATTCCAAGTTTATGGCACGAATATGCAACACCCTGCGCGTGATTTCCTGCACTGGCACAAACAACGCCTTTTTTAAGTTCATTTTGGGGCAATGTGCTTATTTTATTATATGCCCCGCGTATTTTATAAGAACGTACTACCTGTAGATCTTCACGTTTGAGAAGTATATCAGCTCCAAATCGCTCAGACAATGTCAAATCGGGCATCAATTGAGTATTTACTATTATAGAGCTTAACCGTTCACGTGCTTTTTGTACATCGTTCACTTTAAGCTGGTACAGTTTATTGCTTTTATTTTCCATGAAAATAAAATTAATTTTTTTTCGAAAACTTCAGCAATATTTTAATCAGTTGTGAATCGGGTTGGAGGGATATTTTCTTTTCAGCATCAAAGAAGTATATACCAAAATCGCCTTTATATTCCCAGTTGCACCAGGCAATATTATTTTCCTCAAATGCCGAAATCATATCGGTATAAAAAGCAAGTCTTTCGTTTCTGTTAACTGTAGGTAAGCATCCGAATTCACCGCAGTAAAGTTGAAGGTTTTTTGATTTTGCGAACTCAAGACCTCCCTTGAACACTTCAATCAAGCGTTGTTTGTTGAAAGTATCCCTTGCATCGGCTGTTGAAGACAATAAAGCGACATTGGTAGTATCGATGAATTTTTTGTAATCATCATTTGTAATAATTTGCCCTGGATAATGCACATTGCCTTTATAATATTTTATCTGGGTCCAATCGGCCTTATAATGGGTAAAAGCTAATGGAGAGTATGTATGAAAGCTAAGTATAATATTTCGGTCGCCCTCCGGAAGTTTTAAATATTGAAGGTTTGGTGCTATTTGCCACATGTTTGCCCCAATAATTATTACCCTTTCAGGTTCCAACTTTCGGATTGAAGCAACTGCCTTGTTCATTAACTTGTTCCAGTCTTCATGTTCAGGAGCAACAGCTTCATTTAAAATTTCGTAAGCAACCATTTTTGTTGAATACAAATGTAGAACGCCTGATAATTGAACCCAAAGGTTTATAAAATTTTTCTGAGCCGAGGAATCTGTCCAGAGTGTATTTGTTGTTCCATCGTTTCCGGCATTAAAATGGTGCGCCCTGACAATATGAAGGTCAACTATTGCCCTAAGGTTATATTTTGCACACCATTCGAGGCAATTTGTCAGGTTTTTAAATGCCTCTTTGATAGGCTTTCTGGTGCTATCCCACAATTCCTTCTCATCTAATGGAATACGTACATGGTCGTAGCCGATACTATCGATAAACTTAATATCGTGTTCATTAATGTACGCATATTTAGGCGCCCAGCCAAAATCCTGCGATAACCAATGGCTTAAATTGACACCGCGCTTAATTTCGAAGCCGGATGGGTTGAGGCAACTATTTTGATTTTTCAATTGACAAGAAACTATAACGATCGCAATAATTCCAGGTATCGCAAATTTCAAAAATATTTTTTTCAATTTCATGATTATTTTTTTTATTTCTAAAATTAAGTTTAAAAATTTATTCTTAGTTGGCTTTATCTAAGCTTAAATTTAAAATAAACTACTTTTTATGCAAAGTTAATTAATATTAAGAAGTAAGAAATGGTAAAATCTGGAACGACGAATTAATGCTCTTTTGGATATATAGTTAGCTGTGATTTTATATTATTCAAATTATTTTGTAACATATAGTGAATTGGTGCTGCTGTGGCTATAATAATTTTGCTGCAAGAACACTAAAACACCAAAGACCATCAAAACTTTCATCAATACAACAGCTACTTCCTCAATAATTTATATCTTGGCCTTTTATTTTTTAATAAAATATTTATTTATAGCTATTATGATTTCACTTGATTGCATTAAGCACATGATAATATTGCAAAAATCATTATTGCCTTTATAAAAATGAATTGGACTGAAAATGTTAAAAATTAAAATTTTTATTGCAAGCCTGGTTTTAATTATGTTTATTCAAAGTTGCCATAACAATAAACCTGAAATTTCGATAATACCAATACCGGTCAAATCAGAAAGACTTGAAGGTAATTTTGTTTTACCTAATCCTTTAACGATATGTGTTCAGCCAGCCGATTCAAATTTGATGAGGATTGCCGGGTTTATTGCTAAAAAGCTTTGGAAGACATACGGTTATAAAGTAACCCTAATAAATAGTAATTCTATAAAAGATAAATCAATTTATCTTTCAATCGATACTACATTCTCTGATAAAGAAGGTTATAAATTGAATATAAGTTCAAATTCTATAACTATATCGGGTTTTACAGCAGAGGGGGTTTTTTATGGGATTCATCATTCTTCCAAATATTGCCTTCAAAAATAAATGGGACAACCATACATACAGCAAA
>CAVSGB010000292.1:0-5667 GCA_963726845.1 uncultured Bacteroidota bacterium
AGGAATTGCTTCAGAACTGATAATCAATGATATCGATTTTCTTGCAAAATTTTCATCTCATACCAATAATGCAGATTTTGTGGGCCGCATTGTATATGATGACAAAGGCAGGGAAATGTTCAGTTTTGGAAAGTATAAAAACATCTAGTAGAGGATGTTTTTAAGAAAACCCCAGCTATTATTCCTGGATGATGAACAACGATTTCCCGCTTTATACGAAAAAAGTTCTTACGCAAATCAAATTAAGAGGTTTCAATAAATAGGTAGCAGGTAGGGTATTGGGCATTAAGTAAACTTTGCAGCAAATTCTTCAGAAATATAATTATCATAGCTCGTGCAGACTTCAGATGCAAAGCCAATACCACATTGAATTATACTTTGCCACTTCTGCGATTCAAGAGAAGCCAAATCTTTTAAAAGAATATTTTCTTTCAATAAACCATAAATAATCCCGGCATTGAAATTATCGCCCGCGCCAATTGTACTAACCGGTTCTATTTTTTGTGCCGGAATATAAGATTTTAATAATGGTGTTTTTAAATAAACACCATCAGAACTGTTTGTATAAATAATAAAATCGCAGAATTCAGAAACAATTTTATAAGCTTCATCGACATTACCTGCGCCGAAAATCATATTGAAATCTTCATTTGATCCACGCACCAAAGTACCCAGTCTTAAATTTTCTATAATAACAGGCATGAGTTTCTGCAAGCTCGTGAAGATGTGCCTTTCGGAAATTTGGATCGTAAATTATAATAGCACCGGCATCTTTGCCAGACTCTACAAATTTTTTTACCTGATCGCGCACTTCTTTATTAAGTGCGTAAAATGATCCGAAAAGAATAATGTCATCAGCATCAGGTTTTGGAAAATTCATTAATAATCGTTCTTCCGGAAGATGTTTATAAAAGCTGTATTGTGCATCGTTGTTTTCATTAAGAAAGGCAATTGCAATAGATGTTTTACCATCACGGTACCTGTAAACATATTGTGTATTGACATTGCAAGAACTTAGGAAGAAATTTATTACATCGCCAATATTGTCGAAAGCATATTCGCTGATAAAATATGCTGGCAATTTCATGCGCCCCATCGAAACTGTGCTGTTCAACATAGAGCCACCTGCCTTGGCTGTAACAGGCTTTCCGTTTTTAAAAATAATGTCGTAGACAGTTTCACCAATAGAATAAATTTTTCGCATTTTTCACCATAAAAAAATTAATGACCAATATTGCCGGTATCCTCATCTTCTAATTTCGACAATCCATTTAAAGGTATTCCAAACTATTTTTCCCATGAAAATCCTCTGCAATAGCAGAGACCTTGTAATAAGTTAATCCTATATTTTCAGTAAACGTTCTCCAGACTTGGCCAAAAGACAAGTGTGATGAAAAAGTTATACCAGTAATTAGTATATTCTAATCCTTCATCAATTTTGATATCCCGCCTCCATAAGGTTCCAAAAGCAAACCATTTATTGCCCTGAGCATCAATAACAATAGTTCTGACATGATTATCAGGTAATCCATCGGTTGTAGTGTAGGTTTTCCAATTCTTGCCATCGAATATTGAAATCCCGCTATCAGTTCCAATCCATTTATTGCCGTTGGCATCTGTGGCAATGCTATGGACATTATCATCAGCTAATCCGTTAGTCGTAGAGTAGGTTGTCCATTTTGTACCATCGAATTTTGAAACCCCGCCCTGATAAGTCCCAAACCAAATATTTCCCTGGGCATCTGCGAAAATTGTATTGACATTATTATCTGCTAAACCATTGGTTTTATTGTATGTAGTCCAATGTGTACCATCAAATTTTGAGGCACCGCCTCCCTGAGTCCCAAACCATATTGCACCCCTGGCATCTATTGCAATGGCATAAACTCCATTATTAGCCAAACCATTTTTCGTGTTATAGGTTGTCCAATTGGTGCCATCAAATTTAGTTACCCCTTCGTCAGTTCCAAACCAAATATTACCCTTTGCATCAATTACAGTGGCATTTATAGAGCTATGTGCCATATAAGTGGTCCAGGTTTTGCCATCAAATTTTGAAACCCCGCCGCCAACAGTTCCAAACCATTTGTTGCCTTTGGAATCAATTACAATAGTCCAAACCCTGATACTGGATAAACCATTGGTTGCATTATAAGTAATCCAATTCGAACCATCAAATTCCACAACCCCGTTGTTATAAGTTCCAAACCATTTATTGCCCTGTGCATCTATTGCAATGGTATTAATCATATCATCACATAGTTTATTATTGGTTGAGGACTTAGAATAGTTCGTCCACTTTTGCGCATTGGCTGCAAAAGAAAATACAATTGATAGAAGTAAGAATAATTTTGTTCTCATGGCTTTTAATTTTAAATTATTAAAGATTTGTCAAATTATTTAGTTGCAGTTGCATTAATTGTTTCTTTTTTCATCCATCCTTCAGTTACTTTCCAGTCATTTAATGATCTTTAGTTTTAGCAGTCTTTTTAAAATCCCATGAACTACCGTTCCATTTATAAATAAGATAATAATCAGGTTCAATTTCTTCTCGGCTTTGCCATACATCTATTTCAACTTTAATACTGCTTCCATCAATAGTGTAAGAAAAGTAAGGCTCTTTATCATTAGTTTCGGTTAATGTTTTGTAAAAATCAGCCTTTAAAGGGGAAGGATATATTTGGGATGATGTTGCAACTCCATTATCTCTTGTAATTGTCCATATTTTATAATCCTGGGATTGCTCATTTCTCGTATGAACAGCAAAAAGATCGGAGTTTTTTGATGAACCCACGAAAGCAATTTTTAACTCTTCATTACTTGGCACGGGCGATTTTGTTGAAATATTAACTCCAATAAAATTCATACTAACACTATTAACCTCGTAAATAAGACCTTCGGTTTCAACCTTTTTTTTATTTATTAAATCTTTTCTGACATTAACAGGAATGGTTGCAGTAAAATTATTGAAGGCAGTCTCAGGTAAAATAATGAAAGCAGAAGAAGCAGATATATTGCCTGATTTTGGTAAGAAGGTCTTATCATATAATGTCATAACAGGATCGCTAAACTTGCCTGATTGTTGCAACCACGAACATTCCAGGATATAATTTTCGAATTGCTGATATAATGATTCCAATTTACCCGATTCGGCTATTGTCAACTCCATGTAATTCAAAAAGGGGATTATTTTCACAGTTGTTCCGTAACGCGGAAGTTCCAATTTCCAGTTAATCCTTTCTTTTGGAATTATATTTATCGATTCTTCAGAAATAACAGCTTTGAAATCACTGAGAGAATATGGAGGTAGAAAGTTTGGTTCAATTATAGGTGTCCAATTATTATTTGAAATATCATAAAATACCCAATCATCAAAGTGGTCTTCTGTAGCGGTGGAATGATAAGTCAATGCTGGAATTATTTTGCCTGGTCGTTCGAATATGGCAAAAGTTATTTCAAAATTTCTCGCTATTACATCATGGCCGGTTATTTTAATATATCCATTTTTTATATCAATAATGCGTTCATCAATCGTTACCCTAAGATGCATATCCTCAAGTTTTAGAAACCCTTGCGAAATTCCAATGCATTGATGAATGCAGTTTCTGATAATGTACTATGTTCTACTTTTGGAGTTATGACTTCCAGATGCAGAGGATATTCGTCTCCATCCTCTTCGAAAAAAATATTAGGGCATAAAAGGAAATAATCTATTACGTTTTTATTTTTACCCGAATTTATTTCAGTGTAAGTTCTTGTATCATTCGCTTGAGAAAAGATAACATCGGGAACAAATAAAACACCTGAGATTAATAAAATTAAGAATTGATTCAATTGGCTATAGATGATTCTTTTCATAATAAGTTTCCTCCATTTTAAAATTGAGAAATTGTTATTTCAATAAAACTAAAAGCAGAAAACAAAAAATATTATCATCTTTTAATTGCAACTGTCATTTTTGATTGAACCATCAAGAAATTCATTTAGAGTTGCAATTCTTTCTTTTGTCAGTTTCTCAAGATACATTGAAACACACATCGGGTACATACTTCCATAATATTCAGGTTCTCTGTCGGGAAACCTGACTTTTAACTCTGCATCCCGAAATTTTATCCATATTCTCTGAGATGCTTTTAAATTTTTAATAAAAGCAGTGTCTGATTTACTTTTAATAAGAATTTGTTGATAAAATTTCGGGATGCAGAGTAAAGGTGGCGCCCCCGACAGAAACCACTGAATACTATGGAAGTATGTACCCGATGTGTGTTTCAAAAGCGCACCTTAGAAACTGACAAAAGAAAGAATTCAAACTGTCAAATAATTTCTTTGATGGTTCAATCAAAAATGACAGTTGCAATTAAAAGATGATAATATTTTTTGTTTTCTGCTTTCAGTTTTATTGAAATAACAATTTCTCAATTTTAAAAAGAAATAGAAGAAACTTGTTTATGAAAAGAATAATCTATAAGCCAATTGAATCAATTCTTAATTTTATTAATATTCAGGTGTTTTATTTGTTCCCGATGTTATCTTTTCTCAAGCGAAATGAACACAAATTCACTGAAATAAATTCGGGTAAAAATGAAAAACGTAATAGATTATTTCTTTTTATGCCCTAATATTTTTTTCGAAGAGATAAAAGTAAAATCACTGTATTGGAAGTCATAACTCCAAAAGTAGAACATAGTAGATTATCAGAAACTGCATTCATCAATGCATTGAATATAAAAAAAACTTTGATAAAATTAGGGTAATTAAGAATTGATGAACGCATTATTGATATAAAAATGGATATACTGTATAAATCAAAACCGCCGTGAATGTAATAGCGAGAAATTTTGAAATAACTTTTGCCATAAGCATTGACTTATCATTCCAGCCGCTACAAAACCACTTTGATGATTGGGTATTTTATGATATTTCAAATAATAATTGGACACCTATAATTGAACCAAACTTTCTCCCTCCATATTCTCTCAGTGATTTCAAAGCTGTTATTTCTGAAGAATCGATAAATATCAATTCCAAAAGATAATTATTTGGAAATTGGAACTTGCAGCGTTACAGAACAGGATTTGTGAAAATGATCCCCTTTTTGAATTACATGGAGTTAGACAATAGCCAATGGGTGAATTAAAAACATATATCAGCAATTCAAAAAGTATATCCTCAATAAAATTGTTACAATAATCAGGCAAGTTTATAGATACTGTTATGACATTATATGATAACACTTCTACCAAAATCAGGCAATATATCTGCTTTGCTTTCATTATTTTACCTGAGACTCCACTAAATAATTTTACTGCAACCATTCCTGTTAATGTAGGAAAAGATTTAATAAATAAAAAAAAGGTTGAAACCGAAGGTCTTGTTTACAAGGTTAATAAGTGTTGGTATGAATTTTATTGAATATAATATTTCAACAAAATCACCCCCTCAAGTAATGAAGAAAGTCAAAAAAATTGTTCATTGGTTCATCAAAAAACTCCCAATCTTTTTGGAAATCGGGGGGGGGGGGGGGGGAGGGAGCGGAGGAGAGAGAGAGAGAGAGAGAGAGAGAGAGAGAGAGAGAGAGAGAGAGAGAAAAGAAGGAAGGGCAAGGAAGGAAGAGAGAGAGAGAGAGAGAGAGAGGAGGGGGAAGGGAGGAGGGAGAGAGAGAGAGAG
>CAVSGB010000293.1:0-10490 GCA_963726845.1 uncultured Bacteroidota bacterium
TTGTCCTCTGAAATATAGAACTGGTAGTTTGTTATAATACCAGAACTCCATTTGGCTTGGTCGGGCAGGTATTTGAAACCACATACATTATATTTATTCCCCAAATCGACGACCAAATCAATAGGCATTTTTTTGTCACTTCTTTGGTGCCATACTGTAGATGTATTTCCGTCAAAGATTGTACTGGCATTTTCATCATTTATCCCAACTATTTTCCAATCTTTTTTTGAAATATCGAATTTTCCCGAACCTGCCGGGCTGCTTTTACCTGAAGAAGGATCGTAGGCAATTGCTTTTACCTCCAATTTCCCATCTGCAGGAAAAGGCGTGGAGTACATATTTGATTTCGTAGTCGGTTCGCTACCATCTAAGGTATAGTAAAAGATGGACCGATATCGTTGGTAGTCAAAGTAACTTCGCCCGATTGGTTTCTGGCAATGGAGGGTGCATTCAGGAATACCGGTGCATTATAAACCCCGATATTGGAAATGACAGGACAACTTTTGGAATCGGTGATTGTGAAGTGGACTTTTGTTGCTTTTACGCTCGGAAAACGAAGTATACGTTTATAGCCAATTGTCGTTGCTTTTGCTACTTCTTTCCAGTTTCCATCTACAAGCGCTTCAACCGTAAAGGCTTTCACACGTTGTCCCAAACGAATATATTCCTGAACCAAAAAACGGTTGAACAAGGTTGGTTTACCTAAATCTATGGTCAATGAAGTTTTTGTTACACCATCGTCGGTAGCCCAATAGGTATCTTTATTATTATCAACTGCCATATCTGCCCCAAATTCTTTTGCATTTCCACGAACATTGGAAGCTTCTGCTTTCACATTTTCGGCAAGATTTACTGCAAATGATTCTTTCACAGCTTTGGCAAATTCAAGCGCTGCTTTTTCATCGTTCTGATGGATCAACCCGTTTGGCATAATTGGGAAGTTGAGTAATAATGAGCCATTATGCCCAATGGAATTATAGTAAGTATCCATTAACTTCGGTACTGTTTTAACTTTGGTGTCCTCACTGGGATGGTAGAACCATTCGGGTCTGATGGAAGTATTCACTTCGGCAGGAACCCATGCATTACCTGTTTCGAGTCCAAAATGCAGCATCCCCCATTCTACTTCGCCTGTGGCATTCAATAAACTCCAGTTTGTTTCGCCTACATAGCCTTCTTCGGTACCCACCCAGCGCAGGTCGCCCCTGTCACCCCCGTCATTCCAAATAACAATATTGGGTTGTAATTTACGGATCAGAGCATAAGTGTTCTTCCAATCATAATAGGTTGTACGGTCGATTTTGCGGGTTTCATTGGCACCCCCGTAATACCCGTCACCCCCGTTGGCCCCGTCGAACCACACTTCGAAAATTGGGCCGTAATTGGTTAGAAGTTCAGTGAGCTGGTTCCGAAAATAGTTGATGTATTCTGGTTTCCCGTAATCCTTACTATTCCTGTCCCAGGGCGATAAATAAATACCTAATTTTAACCCGTATTCCTTACAGGCATCGGCCATTTCGCGAACTACATCGCCCTTGCCATTTTTCCACGGGGCATTTTTTACCGAATACTCGGTATATTTCGAAGGCCATAGGCAAAAACCACAGTGGTGCTTGGCGGTAATAATAATACCTTTCATCCCTGCTTCTTTACAAATACGCGCCCACTGACGGCAATCCAAATCCTTAGGGTCAAACAACTTGATATCTTCATTCCCATAACCCCACGACTGGTCGGTATAGGTGTTTAGCGAAAAGTGGACAAACGCGTAAGATTCCATTTCCTGCCACCGCATCTGGTTTTCATTCGGAACCGGGCCAAAAGGCGCCGGAGCTTTTGTCTGGTTATAGCTTATGCCAACAGAAAAAATGGAAAGAATAATTCCCAAAGAAAGTTTTTTTATCATATGATTAATTTTATTGTATGAATTGTTTGTATTAGATATTATATAGATTAAAAAATTAATAAGTTCTTTTACATATATTTGTAACCCATAGATACAAAAACTATGGGATTAAAAGTTGACAAAGCAAGAAAGAATCCCGTTCAGTTCCTTAGCCTCACAGGGTTTATTCCAGATGAGTTTGATGAATTGGCTTTAGAATTCCGAAATGAATGGGAACAATATTCCAATCATTTCACTTTAGAAGGGAAACCTCGACAACGAATTGAATTACCTCGAGCAACAAGTGTTTTACCAAGTGTTCAGGACAAATTATTGTTCATATTGGTATACCTAAAAACATTCCCTTTACAAGAATTACAAGCTGCTACATTTTCGATGAACCAGCCCCAAGCCAATTTTTGGATACATCTTTTAAGCCCAATTCTTCGCAAAACTCTTAAAAGGCTTAAAGAAATACCTGAACGAAATAATCAAAAGCTGGAACAGCTATTAAAAGATTGCCATGACGTATTGCTTGATGGAGTGGAAAGAAGTATTCAACGGCCACTAAATACTGAGCAGCAACAAGACTGCTATAGTGGTAAAAAAAACTCATAGTGTCAAGAATAACATTCTTTCATTACCCGATCGTCGAATTTTGTTCCTGAGTAAAACCTATGATGGCAGTGTACATGACAAGAAAATTTGTGACGAACAGCCTTTAAACTTTCCCAAAGGAATAACCTTATGGCAAGATACTGGCTTTTTAGGTCACTGTCCTGAAGGAGTTAATATCCGAATGCCAAGTAAAAAGCCAAAAGGCAAAGAGTTGACAAAAGAACAAAAACAGGAGAACCGGGAAATATCCAGATTTAGGGTACTTGTTGAACACGCTATCTGCGGAGCTAAGCGTTGCCGAATTATCAAAGAACGTTTACGTTGCCACAAGTTTGAATTCGATGATCTAATCATGGAACTCGCTTGTGGCTTACATAATTTTAGAATAACTGTGAAATGCGTTGCTTAATTCAATTAATCTATATAAAGTCTATTAATTATTAAAAAGAGGCAATAATTCTAATACTATTTCATATCATTCAATACAACCAGAATTTTTTCTTCTTTCTGGTTACGAAAAACAACAACTTCAGTATTTGACCCGATAACCGACATGCGGGCTTCCAGTAAATCGCGTAATTTGTTAATTTGTCTATAATTAAACGACAAAATTACGTCATTGATATGCAAAAACTTAGATACTCCTGACCCGGCAGCCAATTCCACAACCAATACCCCCCGTGTATCATCCATCCCGGTTGCCGAGCGTTCGCCCAAGGTAGTGAGTTGCCCTTTATTTTAGCGCCCATAAAGTCGATAATTTCACTGTCGCTTACTTTGCCGAGTTCTATAAAAACCGGTATCGTTACTTTTTTGGCCAAGGCCTTTAATCGTGGCGAAACGACTCCGAAACTATCCATTGAAAAGTTTTTGAAACCAACAGAAAGGGCTGCTGAACCGTCTTTTAAACCAAAATCCCCCTGCTGTGGATTAATAAAAAAATTATTTCCACATACCGAGTGTTTGTCTGTTCCTCTTTCCCATGCAGCTTTAAGGGATACCGAATCGGTAAAAGCATTATAATCTGTTTCCTTGCCCCAAATTTTAATATTTATAGGCAGATATCCGGTTGAAACAATATTGTGCCGGAAAACATCGTTACTATTTTTAAACCACACATGAGGATGGAAAGTGTTATTTATTAGAATATTGTTTTCAACAACGCGGTTTACCCCTTCACGAAGTTTTATACCACCATTTAAACATAAATTATTGTAAATTAAATAATTACTCGAACCATCATCTAAGTCAATATCCCAGCCATGGTCGCAACGCATACGGTTGTTACGGATGATGATGGGTTTTACCACATCGAGCATAGCCAGATTGAAGTTGGTTTCGACAATCGAGTCAAGTATCTTTTTGTCAGGATGCCAGTAGCGGTCGCGCCCCCATGAGTTAAATGAGCCGTGGTCGCCGCTTTCCTTAACGGTGTTAAACACATCGTTGTTCTCAATAACATGTCCGCCCCAGGTTCCTTCACTTACATTTATGCCGGCACGGGGAACATCGTAAATAGTGTTGTGGCTCACCGTGATACTTTGGCACATGGACAGTTCAACACCCGCTGATTGCTTTTCTACCATGCCCGTATTAAATATAAGGTTATCATATACCCTGCAATTTGTCGGGTAATTATTGGTTTTGTGGAGTACGGTTCTATCTGCCCGAGCGGTACAAATTGCCAATACTCAAAGCTCGGGGAACGCACTGCATTGGGGTCACCTACGAAGCAAATGGCGCTTGCCCCTATTTCGGAAATCAAACATCCGGACACCTCACAATTACGGTTGAAGTTATTGAAAAAAATGGCATTACCGCCCAGATTGCTGAGTGTACAGTTTTTTAGGGAACAATTAACTGCACCTTCGAAACGCACAGCGCCTTCGCGATAAATGGTCCAGTCGCTGCGTAACAATGGTTCTTTATTTTGCATAAATGTGCGCAGGGTTTGCGTAAGCGTAAGCCCTTCGATTGAAATATTTTTTACCGGATTAGTTTCAGAGCCTTTAAATTCAAATAAATGGGCAATTTGAGGCGTTTCAAATTTTGCCGTATTGATATCCATTCCTTTCGGAGGATAGTAATATAGAATTTTTGCCTTTTTGTCGTAAAACCACTCGTTTACTGTATCCAGTTCTTCGAAAATATTCTCGACAAAACGGTACTTCTGGTGCATTCCCATACGACGGTTGTTTTGCCAGCCTCCTTCAAGGGCAATTTCTCCCTTTTCGTCCTTTCCTTTTATTATGTAATGAATATCACCCCATTCGCATGGGTGTATGGCGTGGACATATCCATCTTCGGGCGATTTCCAATGGGCAGCCCGCACTTTGCTTATTGCATCGGCCGATGTCCCTCCAAAAAAACGGGCAGTCGAATCGTAATTCGGATACCGGGCCATTCGCTGCAACTGTCCGTTTACAATTAGTTCATCGAAAATGAGGTCTTGCGTTACTTTAGCCTGCCAGATGCCGTTTTTGTATGTTTCCCATTTTAAATTTAACGCCACGCCTCCACTAACGGCAACTTTCTGGTTTTTGAAATTTGTTATTGTGAGAGTTTCACCTTCTTTTCGGGAATCTTCAGGTGTAAAAACTACCGGCTGGTTCAGATAATAGGTGCCTTCCAAAAGATTTACAACAACTTTCCCCGGGGTTTTGCGAGCTTCGGCCATTGCCTTGTTTATTGATGCAAAAGGCTTTGCTTGTGTCCCTTTATCTGCATCATTACCTTTGGGAGAAACATAAATATTTGTTTGAGAAAACAAACCCAACGGTAACAATATGATAAATATGACAATTATTTTTTTGTTGCCACACTTCTGTATAAAACCTATTCCCAACATTTACTCAGTTTTTAAAATGATTTCATCACCTTTTAATGTATCTGACGAAGCCTTTAACCTGATTTCACCAGTTTGCCTATCGGATTGAACCAAAACCATGCAATATCCATTGAAAGCCATACGCTGGCTGGCCTTATCGGGTTCGTAACTGGTGGGATTGCCGTTGCCCGTGCCGATTATTCTTCCAGGCCCTTCAATGGAGAATTTCACCAGGTTATTGGCAGTTGGCACAGCCCTTCCTTTGTTATCTTTTATTGCAACCCTTATCACTGCTACATCACAACCATCGGCTTTTACTGTGTTAACATCGCTGCTTAAAAATACCTGAGAAGGAATTGTGGTTGTTTCAACTACATTATTGGAAACCAGTTTGCCTGCTTTATAACCTTTGGCCTCCAGTTTGCCAGGTTTATAAACAATTGGCCAAATTAGCTTCTTATAAGGCTCGGCTTTTATCTTTCCATAACTTTTACCATTAAGGAACAATTCCACTTCATCGCAATTAGTATAGCAGTGAACTTTAATAGTATCCTTCTCCTTGCCAGGCCAGTTCCAATGTGGGAAAATATGGACTACCGGCTCGTTAGTCCATGCTGCTTTGTAGGCATAAAAGCCATCTTTAGGGAACCCACAGATATCCATAAATCCGAAATGCGAGGAAACACAAGGCCACCAAAACGGTGTTGGTTCACCCCTGTAATCGAACCCAGTCCACACAAACAGGCCACCTAGATAGGGATACTTTACAATATCGGCCAAGTCCTCTCCCGGATAAGCTGCCAGTCGGGTTGCCATATTATAGAATTTGAGCAATACCCTTTGCCCCAACTGTTTTCATATTCACCTCTGGTTGAAACAAAACTTGTTCCTTCAGTACAAAATATTACCCTGTCAGGATATTTCTCATGATCTTTTACATAGGCCAAACCTTTGTCGCCGTAGTTATATCCAACCACATCGAGCACATCGGCATACCCGCCATCGTTGCGCGCGTGGTTCATTGCCGCTGTAACTTTGCGTGAAGGGTCTATTTTATGGGTAGTTGCAACCAGCGTTTCGAGAATCCTGGTTCCCATTACAGTTCCCTGTATCCATTCTTCGTTTTCCATGCTCCACATAAAAATAGAAGGATGGTTACGATCACGGTACAACATGGTAGTCAAATCCTTTAACCCCTCTTCACTGCTTGATAAAAACCGGTTCTCGTCCAGGACAAGCAAGCCCAGGCTATCGCACATATCAAGCAGTTCTGGTGTGGGTGGATGATGGGAACAACGGTAGCCATTGCATCCCATTTCTTTAAGCAGTTTTAATTTGTACCAGTTTATTTTGTCTGGAAGGGCAACCCCTATTCCTGCAAAATCCTGATGGTTGCAGGTCCCCTTTTACAGGATAAAGCTTTCCGTTGAGGAATACCCCGTTACGATTGATTGCAATAGTCCGCACACCGAAAGTAGTTTCATAAGTATCAATAACATTTCCATTTTCAGAAACTTCGGTGAGGATTTTGTAAAGGTTTGGCGTTTCTGGCGACCAAAGCAAAGGTTTTTTAATTGCTCCGGTCTGAGATATTTCCGCCTGATTAAAAGAGGAGATTAAAAGGGTAGAAGTTTTGGTATCGAGTATAACTCCTTTTTTGTCAATAATCTTTGAAACAAGCGTAATATTTTTAGCTGTTTTGTATTCGTTTTTCAATGTGGTTTTAATACTTACAGAGGCTTCTGCCTCAGAAACCGAAGGTGTTGTAATATAAGTCCCAAACCTGTCGACATGGAGCCTATTGGTTTTAATAAACCACACATGCCTGTAAATTCCGCAACCTTCGTACCACCAGCCTTCGGGCTGGGTAGCATCGACCTTTACCAAAATGGCATTTTTGCCTTCATTGCCATAACGCAATACATCGGTCAAGTCATAGTTTGAAGGTGTGTAACCGCTCTGGTGGTTACCCATGAGATGTCCATTAACCCAAACCGAGCTATTCCTGAAAATCCCGTCAAATTCGATGGATATTTTTTCCCCTTTGTCCGATTCCGGTATTTCAAATTCCTTCCTGTAAAATCCTATGCCCGTTGGCAAATATCCATTTGCTGCCGGCTGGCTACCCATTGAATTGTCGTGTACAAAAGTACCCTCAACAGCCCAGTCGTGCGGGAGGTTAACTTCTTTCCAATCGAGGGGATAGAAAATTTTAACGCTTTCGATATTTGTGTAATCGATGGTTGTATCAGTTTTGGTAATTACTTGTACATTGGCATCTGTTATCCCACCCTGGCCGCCGACTTTTACTACTTTCTTTATGGCAATGTCACCAAGATGGAACTGCCAGTTGAAATCGAAATTTTCTCTTGACCTTTTATTAAAAGTGTTTTGAGATAAATTTTGTGGTTTTATTTCGTTGAATTGCAACGAAAAAAGAAAAACAATAATCAAAAGTGGCCATTTTTTTTTATAATGATGTTTCATTGATTGCGAATTATTTAGTAATCGTTATTTGCTATAGTTTAATATTGTGTTGCATGCTTATCTTTTTACATAAGGCCTTAAAAAGGGGCTTTAACTTAGCAATGCAGAAGTTAGCCGTCCTCATTAATGATTGGGATGTTTTTAAATCAATAAAACAAAATTCTTACAACATACAGCCATAGTTTCTTTTGAAAATTTTTCAGTCGTCATATTACTGAAACCCTGTATAAAAATACATTTAGTAAGTTAAGACGTGCCATGAAAATTATGTCAAAAATCTTTGGCTTTCTATCAACCTCATTTCAGAACTGAATAGAATTATAAAAAATAGTGGATTTTTGAAAAAATCAAAAAACTACCTCGCGGCAGAGCTAACGAGGCAATGAATGAAAATCTTTTTTCTCCCAAAGCAAAAATTCAGTGAATTTGCATTTAGCATTAAAATAGGAGGCTTTGTAAAAAGTCGAACTTAGAGGTTCACGCAAAGTTCGCAAAGAAACCGCAAAGAGTGCAATGAATTGACATTGTATATTTTATTTTTGCGGCCTTTACAAAGAATTCAGCGTTCTTTGCGTGAAATTTGACTTTTAAGACAGCGTAATCATTTTACTTCTTCAAATACCATTTTATCCAGGTTTAAACCATCAGCGTCAATGACAATTTTCAGCAGGTGTTCTCCGGTTTCAAGCTTTATCGTTTTTTTCAGAACATCCCATTTTTGGTATGCACCGGTATTGGGAATTTCTATAACGCCTGTTATATCCTTGCCATCGCATTCGAGGTGTGCCTTTGCATTGTCGTTAGCAGAAGCAACATAGAATGTAACCTGATAGTCGGCAGATTTGCTGACTTTAACGGTATAGGCCAGCCATTCGCCTGTTTTTGTCCAACCAACATTGTAGCCTCCGGCAGAACAAACTTCAATATCGACCCCGGCATTTGTGCGATATTGGCCGCCTTGGTTTATTTCGTCAGTATCATAGTAGGCATCGCCTATACAACCATTGTCGAAATCTTCAGCCTCAATAGTTCCGGGAATGGTGTTGAGTTTAAATGCAGCTTGTTTTGTTTCACAAACCTCTTTCAGGTTCCACGATAAAAATGAACCTTTATCAGCGTCAACAAGTTCGGCTTTATTACCTTCCTTAATTTCTGCATTTACTGACATTACACTATTTGAGAACTGTTTATTCGAAATTTTCAATAATCCATTATATGATTTCTCGAACTTCCAAATCTGATTATCTTTTCCTGTAAAATCAGAAATCGCCAAATTATTACCAGAGCTGCATTCTAAAACCTTTTTACTGTTTCCTCGGTTAGTAATTTTGAAAAGCCCTTTACCCGCTTTTTCGAGCTTCCATTGGTTTGTCAGTTCTTTTCTTTTACCTGTAATTGTAAGGTCAGCACCAAGCACCATGTTGCCAATATTGTCGCCAGGTATAAAATAATAATGTGGTACACAGTTAAGGTCGACATATTTGTTGAGTGCAGGAATTTTTCCATCGAAGTTAAGCTTCAAAACGTAGGCCATATCTTCGAAAGAAATTTCCGGAACGGCAAGAATCAATCCATCTGCTTCCTGCCTAAAAGTTAATGGGAGGTATTTACCTGCTGCACCATTAATAAATTCAATAGATTTAAGGTTTTTGCAATTTATTCTGTCGGTATTCAGTGTTGTAATTTTTATTTCGTTCTGGCCTTTTTCTAAACCCATTAAAATGGCATAAAGTACAGTGTTTTCTTTGTTTCGGGTGAAACGAATGTCTTTGGCTGTTCCCTGTGTTGGAGCACCCATAACACCGTATGCCGCCCCCATTCGGGTTGGGCCTTCGCCATACTGTTCCCATGCACGGGTAGAATATATTGCTTCGCCATATTTTATAAGCCATGCTCCCATTGCCAAAAGCACATCTTTTTGCTCCTGTGGAATGGTACCATCGGCTTTGGGGGAAATGTTAAGGATCATATTCCCGTTTTTGCTGATGCGGTCGATAAAAGCATGAAGTATCTGGGTTTTAGAGTAATATCCAATTCCTTCAGTGTAGCACCAGCTCGAAGAACTAATAGCATCGTCGGTAAGCCAGTAATTATCGGTTATATCGGGAAAGACCGCCACGTTCGTAGTCCAACATGGCACACTTTTTATTCAAACCGTCTTTAAATGTTGCTACAACTTCTTTATCCCATTCGGTTGCCCGATTGTAATAATATGATAAAAACCCTAATAATATCGGTTGGGATATGAGATTAAGGTTGAAATCCTGGTAAATAATATCGGGCTTATATAAATCTATAATTTCCTTGTGCTTTGCTAACCAGAATTCTTCATTCTTTTCCTTACCCTGCTGCCCGAAAAGCATTTGAAGTTTTGGGTCGTTGGTTTTCGGCACTGCTGAATAATAGCCGGTAATGTTAAAGGCATGGTGCATTGAAAGGAATACTTTCATATTTCTTTTTCGAATGGCATCGGTAAACAAACCGACCAAATCGAGCTTTGGACCCATGTCCTTAGAATTCCAGGGGTTCACCTTACTGGCCCACATGGAAAAGCCATCGTGGTGTTTGGCTACGGGCCAGCAAATTTAGCTCCAGCATCGGCAAAGAGTTGCGCCCATTCATCTGGGTCGAAATTTCCGCCCTCTGATTTAAGCTTGGGTGCAAACTGAACCC
>CAVSGB010000294.1:0-18869 GCA_963726845.1 uncultured Bacteroidota bacterium
TCATGTGCGCATGCACGCTGTATCCGTGATGTAGAAGCTTCCCGGCGGCGCACTGGCAGCATGCGCCGGGCCGAGGGGACCTTGGTCGTGTTTGACGTCCGTGGCCGGACCCAGTTCACCACGTAGAGGATGGGCAAGGGGGCCACCGTGCCCCCAGCGTAGTTGGCGACCAGCACCCCATTTTGCCGGAAGGGTGGACGCTCAGATGCGCCGGACCCGCGCCTTCGGAGCCGACGGCGTTGAGCAGCGTGAGCTGCCCGTTCGCGCGGTCGATGGAGTAGGCGCTGACGGAGCCATAGGCCGTCTCGTTGGCGGCGTACAGGTGCGTTCCAGTGGGGTCGAATGCCAGCCACGAGGGGTTCGCGCCATTGGGGAAGACCGCGCGCGGCGTGAGCGCCCCTGTCTCCGGGTTCATCTGAAACAGGTCATTTCCCTGTCCATTTCCGTGGCTGCCTTCCGGATAAATTTCTTCATCAGGCTTTCTCATTTGAATCCTGCACGAATAATAAGTTTTATGAAAAGAGGGAACTAAAATCGGGTATTCCATGGTTTTCATATAAATAACCAAAAAAATACCTGAGGTGGATTTGATTTGTATTGCTTTAATAAAATGGTATTAAAATGGCTTTTTAAGTTTTTGAGCAATACGATATTTTCCTCCGGTAAATTAAGCAACATGGCATTCCATGCGTTATCTCAAGGCATGGTCTCCAATTTCTATATGTGCCGCCTGCAATAAGTTTTTTCTGAATTCATTTGGTGCAATTAACCCTTTGTCATATGTATCAAATAAACTGGTCTGGTGCAATTGACTATAAATTTTATCAAAATTATCAAGCCCTATTTGTCTAAATACATCACTGTACACTGATAATGAATATTTATTATAACCCCGCAAGATCAAAAATAATATTTTGTATGCCTGTAAATTTTTTTTTCTCCCAAAAACAAATCTGTCATAAAAAATTGAATAAACGTTTGAAAAATTAGGTACAAATATGTATTATTGCAGTCCCAAAAATAGATATTATTTATTAGATGTTTGTAATTAGTTTGTAGGTTCTTTAATTAGTATTTCGAACAACTTAAAAATAATTCTTTTTAATAAGATTTTCAAAGTAATATTATTTAAGACGAATATTTTGGAAGGAAAGAAATAAAATCGAATAACTAATATCTAAAAGTTATTTAAAGGGAAACATAGCTCACATTGGTTAGAGCCTGACTCATAATCTGGGGGTCGCGGTCAGTGCCCTGCTTAGACAATTTAATTAAGCCACTTACAGACGTTTTTTGTGAAGTGGTTTTATATTGCTTACCAAACAATTTGCCAAACATAACCTCAACTTCACTAATTGAAAATCTATAATTGTCAAATTTCCTTTTTTATCGAAAATCATTACAGTTTATTTCTATTTCTAAATTTTGATTATTTATTGCAGCAAAAATCAATAAAATCATCAGATTTTACATTTAATGTGCGTAAACAATTTCGGATAATAAATTCAGGTATTGGGTCTATATGAGATTGTAATACAATTGGTATTTTAAGTTTAACGCCGCCCTATATTTCATGGCCGCCTGTTGTTCTTTGCAGTTTTAACCCCTTATAGGTTAAATAATCCCTAAATAATCTTAATGGTACATTTTTGAGCCTGTTTCGCGTCATTAAGCAATGGGTATTTCAATACTTTTATCGTATTTACGGAATGAATGGTTGTTAAATATCCTGCAAAAATTTTCATTCTCTGATAAAAGTGTACTCATATCAGGTGGTGTCATCTTTTTATTAAGGTTTTTAAATTTCCAGCCCAGCCGGTGCATTTCATCAACGAATGTGTTTTTATTAATGCTATATTGAAAAAAGGCAGATAATGAGACTGTGAATGACTGGTTAGCTTCCGGCTCTGTTTTGCCGTAACCACTTACATCTAATGCAGGACAATAAACAACATAACACCCATCTTCTTCAAACTCTATAAGAGGTAACTTAACATCAATTTTATTCTTGTCATTTCTAAACATACCGCTTAATTGTCCTTGTTTTGGTTGCATAAATTTTAATATTATTTTCTATAAATACGAAAAACAAATATTTTAGGTTCAAAGTTCAATAATTAAAATCATTGAATGAAATTTAATACAGATTATTTTAAAATTTGAATAAAGGTATAAAATATAGTAAATATTCATTTTTAAACGATTATTACTTCTTTTTGCCGTGTATTTGTGCCATCATCCTTTTAAAATACGATTCAATATTTTCGCCAGGTTGCATGGGATAGTTTTCCAATCCCGATACAAAGCTTTCTTTTAAATCGTTGTATTTTTTGAAATTAGCTTTGAGAATAACTTCATCATTAGTTTCCCAATAATTGCCTTCGTCTGTCATTTTAAAATCGGCAAAATATTTTGTGTTGAGATAACGAAAAAGCTGAATAATAAATTGGTGCGATTCTACTCCTGCATATTGTGTTTTGACCGAAAGCATGTATAAATACTCGTTTTCCTGCTGTTCATCGGTTTTGCCATAAAACATCAGGCGGGCATTATCGCTCATACGGCCATTGGAGAGAAAGCATATTGGAATGGTTTCACATTCGGGCGGTGTAAAACTAATGCCGTAAATATTTTCGTCGTAACCGGGTTTTCCAAAAGAATTCTTGGGAAATTGCAGTTCGTAAACTTTATATTTCCAGTCGTACATTTTAGCAATATCCTGAATTTCCTCAATTAATCCGGGCAATAATTCCGGTTTGGCAATACTTCCACTGTAATGAATGCTTAAACCCATTTATTTTACAAAATTTAATCTATATAAAACCTATGTATCTATGATTCTATGTGTTTAATAATACATTAGTATTGATTTGTTAATCTGATATACCGGGCAATTCCACTGCTTTTATATACCAAAACCCATACTGATAAACCAATTCTATTTTGCCATGGCTGGAATAGTTTTGCTTTTCATGACTTCCTTCAATAATACCTGAAAAATTAATATCGAAACAAACCGTTGCTTGAAGTTCATCAAAATTGAGGGATGTAATCTTGAAATAATGCAATGAAAAAGATTTAAAAGCATTACTGAAATTCTTTAACCTGGTATTTTCTTCGGCTTCCTTTGTAAGTGAAGATTCGTACAAATCAGGTTTCTTTTTAATAAATAATTCGATAAAATCGCTGCAAGCATTTCGGATATCGTAATCATGGTTAGGATGAAACTCTTCATAAATAAAGCAATTCATCATCCCTTCAATTTTCATGTCATCTACTTTTTCCAAAAATAATTCCTCGGTAATGAAGCGATAAATTTCTCTTTCTTCAACTTCGCAAAGGGTATCAAGGCCTATTTGGTTTTTTTGTAACAAATCTATCATATCGTCCAAAACCTTACCAATTTCAGCATTGGATACAGTTTCAACTTTCCTGTATTCAGGCCTGCCTATAAAATCAAAAACCGAAATACGCTTTGCTGAATTATAAGCTTTTTCAAACTGTTCAACAGAGTCAAGAAAAGCCCCTTCCATCGCAGGGTGTAAATGCGTTTCACCTGATGGCGAAATGAAGTTAGCGCCATGCTCTTCAGCAAGCTTTTTTTTCTTCAACTTGTTTTCGCGCCTTAGTTTTTCAAGTTCATCCTCGAAGTCGTTTGTTTCCTGCATATTATAATTTTATTTATACAAGTTTTTATCATATTATTATATTGATTTGGGCAATGAATTAATTGTATCAATGTGATTGGATGTTTGATGCAGAATAGTAAGATATTTGTTTATTTCATCATTATATTCTACTTTAAAATCTTCATGAAGTATACTGGTTACCAAGGTTATCAATCTTTTTAATAATAACCCGATTTTATAGTCATAAGCAGTAAAGCAGTTGCCAAACAATTTTGTTGAGTGAGAAAAAGGGATTTTCAAAACTTATAAAATCAAATCTGCTTCCAGCTTTTTGTTTTTTGAAACTTTAGTAAATTCATTAATCCTTTTTACGCAAGTACTCATTAAATTTGCAAGTTTCATTTCCTCGGCATAATCTTTGTACCGTTTATCGCATAAGCAATCAATATCTTCTTTGGCTTCCTTAAACAAATCCATTTCACCCTCTTTTTTGTCGAGATAATTGACCATCAGAAAATCGTAATTTTCTTTTTTGGCAGCCAATTTTAATACTATATCCAACAATTCATTTTTTGAAAGTAAAGAAACTTTTCTTTTATTTCTGCGTTAATTTTTAGCATAACTATTCACGTTTTTTATAAACCCCATCCCTTTCCAAATCAATATTTCCACCTGTATATCCGCATACGCCCATCCTGGGAGAGTTCACTATCGGCATACAACTGTAATCCGTAAAATCTTCGCATACTCTTTCATGTTCTTTTGAACAGGTTTCACAAAAGAATGAATATTTGTCACAACTGCAGGTAGTGCATAAATTAACCGCGGGTTCATTTTTGCAAGTTGCACACATTATTTTTAATGGTTCGTTGCGCGATAATAAGATAATATTTTCTTTCAGCTTCAATTGATATTGTTTCAGGCCAGTTAAAAATACTTTGGTAGTATCGCCATAATCGTAATCATGAAAAATTTTTACGCGTGGTTCAAAAACATCCTGAACTTTTTGATTCATGCTAACTTTAAAGTTTTTATGGCCAAAATTACTCATGTGCCCACAGCAATCAAGCCAGATGTCTATCAAAAATTTATCTATTATTTTCATCAATGCACTTCCCTTTACAAGTAAATGCAAAAACATTACATCGGCCTCAACTTCTATGTGACAATAGATTTGAGTTTTGTTGCCGGCATCTGCTTTTTCATTGTCTGACAAATGTTTTGCAAGATGTTTCCCAATCTCTTTTTGCGAAAAAAATTGATTGCAATACAGGCATTCTCCTTCGGATTTAAATTCTTCTGTCATAGATGTCTTTTTAATTTAAATTGTCTGAACTCTATTCTTAATGTTTTTTAATTTATTGATATATTATTTTTACACCACTCTCTCATAGTAATCATTTAAATATATGAATTAAAAGTTGATGCTAATGTTTAATAGACTTTATATAGATTAATTGAATTAAGCAACGCATTTCACAGTTATTCTAAAATTATGTAAGCCACAAGCGAGTTCCATGATTAGATCATCGAATTCAAACTTGTGGCAACGTAAACGTTCTTTGATAATTCGGCAACGCTTAGCTCCGCAGATAGCGTGTTCAACAAGTACCCTAAATCTGGATATTTCCCGGTTCTCCTGTTTTTGTTCTTTTGTCAACTCTTTGCCTTTTGGCTTTTTACTTGGCATTCGGATATTAACTCCTTCAGGACAGTGACCTAAAAAGCCAGTATCTTGCCATAAGGTTATTCCTTTGGGAAAGTTTAAAGGCTGTTCGTCACAAATTTTCTTGTCATGTACACTGCCATCATAGGTTTTACTCAGGAACAAAATTCGACGATCGGGTAATGAAAGAATGTTATTCTTGACACTATGAGTTTTTTTTACCACTATAGCAGTCTTGTTGCTGCTCAGTATTTAGTGGCCGTTGAATACTTCTTTCCACTCCATCAAGCAATACGTCATGGCAATCTTTTAATAGCTGTTCCAGCTTTTGATTATTTCGTTCAGGTATTTCTTTAAGCCTTTTAAGAGTTTTGCGAAGAATTGGGCTTAAAAGATGTATCCAAAAATTGGCTTGGGGCTGGTTCATCGAAAATGTAGCAGCTTGTAATTCTTGTAAAGGGAATGTTTTTAGGTATACCAATATGAACAATAATTTGTCCTGAACACTTGGTAAAACACTTGTTGCTCGAGGTAATTCAATTCGTTGTCGAGGTTTCCCTTCTAAAGTGAAATGATTGGAATATTGTTCCCATTCATTTCGGAATTCTAAAGCCAATTCATCAAACTCATCTGGAATAAACCCTGTGAGGCTAAGGAACTGAACGGGATTCTTTCTTGCTTTGTCAACTTTTAATCCCATAGTTTTTGTATCTATGGGTTACAAATATATGTAAAAGAACTTATTAATTTTTTAATCTATATAATATCTAATATTCATACGGCAAAGATATCCAGCCAGGCACAAGGCAAAAAATCTTTAACCCCGGCTTGTAAATAAAAAAAAATTAACATAAAAATTATAAACTTTTGTTTAATAGTATCGTTTTTTACATTATCTAATACACTCTCAATAATCCCTCTATTATTTTCATTTCCATTGGCATATATGTATTGTAAAGTAATTGCATATTTGACGTCATCACTGTTTTCTTCAATTTTCAAAACTATAAACCTAACTGTAAAAAACAAAAAAATAGCAGAACAAAGGATTAAAATAAACTTTAAACTACTATTTTAAGCCTCTTTGCTATTGCCCAACAGTACTGGCAATTTCATTAAAAACTTTCTTTTGTAATTGCCTATCTTGCATTGTGACATTTTCGCGATATTCCAAATAAGTAAATACATGAAGGCTCGAATTTTCCATTTCAACAGTAATATGCTCTCCATTGCTGAGTCTTATGCCTTTATAAAGCAATACTGCACCAACCGGATCAGCGGCATCGTCTCTTTCTGATTTGTAAACATTAAGGCTTGTATTTGCTGAAAAGGTTATACCGTCCTCGAGTTTTTTTCTTACAAGGTCGATAATATCGAGCAATTGGTTAAGGGATTCCTGCGGCCGATATTGGTAATAATGTCCTTGTTCAGCACTATCCAGATCTGTTTTTACATAAGGTACAAAAGGCCCGATTATATCAACAACAGAAAGCAATTTGGAGGATGGGATTATTATCGGGTCAACTAAAAATAAATGTTTGGGTTGGTGAATACATTCTTTAATTTTCCCTGAATACATCATCTCCAATATCAACGGGCCGCCGGTTGAAGAACCTGCCAGGCTGATATTCGTGAACCCTGTGCTGTCGAGCTTTTTATATTCTTTTATTATTGGCGCCTGCCAGTCTTCCCAGGTCGCATTTTTAAAAGCTACATAACTTAGCCCATGGCCTCCAAGCAATACCCTCGAAACATAAAATTTTTTAACAGAGTTGGAGTCGGCAAAATTTTTGAACTCGTCCCATTCCGAGGTAGTGGAACTATATCCGTGTACTGCAATTACAACAGGTGTTTGCAACTGTTGCGGAGTCGGACTTGGAAAGGCTGCTGAAACTAAAAAACTATCCGGATGGGTAAAATAATCATAAGGAATTTCCCCGCTATCCAGCATGTTATCATCCATAGGAGGCAGCTTGTTGCATGCAGATAAAATGAAAATACTAAAAAATAAAATTTTGAAAATATTTTCAGCTATAATTTTCATGGTTTCAATTATTAAAATTCATTTGGTAAAAAATACTTAATTCAAAAAATAAAGGGTATAATGTGCCTGGCCAAGTAACGCCATCGCCGGTTATAAAATTATATCCAATTGTTGCTTTGGCTTTAATAGGGAATTTAAAATTTATATATACTCCGGGTTCAACAGACAACAGCATTGACTTATGCGGGATAGATTCAAACATAGGTTCTTCCATATCGGCATAAAAGAAACCTGTATTTACCTGTATTATCGGGCTTATGATTTTCTCGTGCCGGAAATAATATCCAAATGAGATTAAGTAGTTATCTTGTTTTAAAGCATTTGAAGAAATTGCAAACCCCAACCGGCTTGTTGCATAACTAAAACCTAAGTGCAAACTATTATTTAAAAGTTTTTGATTGTTAAAATCGAATGTAATCCCATTTTCGTAATATAAATTATGGGTTTTTTGAAACCGCAAGCCTGCAGAAAAAACAACTTTCGTCCTGAGCAAATAAAAGATAATCAGCTAAGAGAACAAATATCAGGGTAATTATTATTCGGTTCATAATTAATTTTTTAATAAAAGTACAAAAACCAGGAAGCAAAGCAAAAAAAATCCCTGCTGTAAACCAGCAAGGATTTTTTAAACAAATAAACTAATATTAAAAGATATTGGATTCAACCACATTTTGATGCCCCGCAACTTTTACAGGTTAGGCATCCTTCCTGATAAACCAGCGTTTCGGATCCGCATGAACCGCATTTCTGCCCGGCTTTTGCGATAGTGCCATCTGGAATATATTTTTTCAGCGCCCTTTCCACACCATTTTTCCAGGTATTGATTGTCTCACTGTCGAGTTGCAACGAACTGATAAGGTTCACAACATCAGCAATTGGCATATTGTAGCGCAACACACTTGAAAATA
This sequence comes from uncultured Bacteroidota bacterium, assembly GCA_963726845.1. GTDB lineage: Bacteria > Bacteroidota > Bacteroidia > Bacteroidales > DTGW01 > CAVSGB01. The sequence continues at coordinate 8,248 of CAVSGB010000294.1, forward strand.
ATTTTGCATAATTCCAATATTCCTTGTTGAATTGATGCGACAAACCGCCCAGGGTATTTTTGTAGCCATATTTGTCGGTATATTGAAAGTCGTATCTGGTATTTCCGTCTTCATCTTTATTTTTTACGATAGTACCTTTTGTAATAGATTTTGGGATTGGGAACATATCTTCTTCCTGCAAACCTGTAAATATTTCGTATGGTCGTCCATCGAGAAGGCCGATAAATGCTATCCAGTTTTCGTTGTTGTTTTTAAACCTGATAATTTCGGCATCGAGGATTTTTGGACGTTTTAAAGGTTGTTCCATTTCAAGGACCTTGTGTACTTTATTCTCTTTCTTGTTTGAAATAAGTACGCCGGAACGTGAGTTTTCGCGATAAACTGTACAGCCTTTGCAACCGCTTTGCCAGGCTTTTACATACAATTCTCCAACAAGGTCTTCGGTAGCATTTTCGGGTAAATTGATTGTAACACTGATTGAATGGTCGACCCATTTTTGTATTTCACCCTGCATGCGGACTTTATTCATCCAATCCACATCACTGGAAGTAGATTTATAATAAGGTGATTTTGAAACCAGATCCTGAATCTTATCATCATCATAAAGCATTACTTCATTTTCCTTATGTCCATTGGTTTCAAGCCATGTTAGAAATTTATGATGAAAAACATTATATTCTTCCCAGTGATCGCCAACTTCATCAATAAATGCAACCTTAACATGTGTATCGTTGGGATTTACTTTTCTGCGACGCTTGTATACAGGCATGAAAACAGGCTCTATTCCAGATGTAGTCTGGCTCATCAGGCTGGTAGTACCGGTTGGTGCTATGGTTAGAAGCGCAATATTGCGCCTTCCAAACTTAGCCATTTCCTGGTAAAGCTTTTCGTCTTCTTTTTTAAGCCTTAAAATGAATGGATTATTTTTTTCCAACTGATTGTCGAAAATAGGGAACGGGCCACGTTCTTTCGCCATTGTCATCGAAGAACGGTAAGCTTCCAAAGCAAGAGTTTTATGTACTTCTACAGAGAAATCAACAGCATTATCGCTTCCATAACGGATACCAAGCGCAGCAAGCATATCGCCTTCTGCTGTAATTCCTATACCTGTCCGGCGGCCATCTTCAGTTTTGATCTTAATATTTTCCCAAAGCTTCTTTTCGACCCTTTTTATTTCCATATCCTCAGGGTCGGTTTCTATTTTCTTTAAAATTGCTTCAATCTTCTCAATTTCGAGATCGATAATATCGTCCATGAACCGCTGTGCAATACCCACATGTTTTTTAAAAAGCTCGAAATTAAATTTGGCATTGGCAGTAAACGGTTCGGAAACATAACCGTAAAGGTTAATAGCCAGCAAGCGGCAACTATCGTAAGTACAAAGGGGTATTTCGCCACAAGGATTGGTTGAAACTGTTCGGTATCCATATTCCGCATAACAATCGGGAACAGATTCTTTAATAATCGTGTCCCAGAATAAGATTCCCGGTTCGGCAGATTTCCAGGCATTATGTACAATTTTTTTCCAAAGGTCGCGGGCATTAATTTCTTTTGTAAATGTTGGGTTTGGGGAATCAACAGGATATTGCTGAACATATGGGACACCGGAAACGACAGCTTTCATAAACTCGTCATCTATCTTCACAGAAACATTTGCCCCGGTTACTTTTCCCTGTTCCAGTTTTGCATCTATAAATTTTTCTGAATCAGGATGCTTTATAGAGATGCTAAGCATCAGGGCGCCCCTTCGCCCATCCTGCGCAACTTCGCGTGTAGAATTTGAATAACGCTCCATGAACGGTATAACTCCGGTAGAACTTAAAGCGCTATTTAATACAGGGCTTCCCATAGGACGAACATGCGAAAGATCGTGTCCAACACCGCCTCTTCGTTTCATAAGTTGTACCTGTTCCTGGTCGGTTTTCATGATACCTCCGTAAGAATCGGCAGAATTGCCAATAACAAAACAATTTGACAATGAGGCTACCTGAAAATTATTGCCAATCCCGGTCATTGGACTACCCTGTGGAATGATGTATTGAAAATCTTTTAAGTATTCATAAACCTCTTCTTCCGGCATCGGGTTAATATATTTTCTTTCTATCCTTGCAATTTCTCTGGCAATCCTATGGTGCATGTCGTCAGGGTTCAACTCATATATTTTGCCGAATGAATCTTTCAAAGCATATTTTGTCACCCATACCCTGGCAGCTAATTCATCTCCTTTGAAATAAGCCAAAGCGCTTTTAAAAGCTTCATCAAAAGAATAAGTTCGTGATTGGTTGGTATGTTTTGTAGTCTTGTTCATTTCTACGTTTATTTCTTCCTCGTTAACTTTTATGGCAAGGGTTTCTTCGGTCTGCATTTCCAAACTTTATTAAAATGTTAGTAAATCGAGCTTTAACAGGCAGTTTCAAAAAGTGAATTTGATACTGCAATTTAAAGCAGTAATATCTATCATACCAAATAACCTTCATTGCAATTATTAACCAACACTTCGTAGTTATTAACAAGTGACAAGTAAATCTTGTTTATGAAACTAAAAAACTGAAAATCAACAACTAATAGTAAACATATAGAAAAGACTGAAGATTGAGGTTTTAACCTATAATTAACCGTTGATTATAAACAAATTAAACTCAAGAGAAATCATTGAACCGAAGTTTTTAATATTATTTCAGTTGCCCCTTTACTATCTTGAATCAACGCTTTGCAGGCCAGACTTGCCTTTTGGAATGAACCTTGATCATTTAAAAGTTTATCTATCGCTATTCTTAATGAATTATAATTGTTAATAGCGACGGCCCTTCCTATATTTATAAGTTCGATAGCTTCCTGAAATTTCTGGTATTTTGGCCCAAATACAATTGGCAAACCAAAAGTTGCAGCTTCCAGAATATTATGTATCCCTTTCCCAAAGCCACCGCCGATATATGCTATTTCACCATATTGATAAACTAATGACAATATACCTATATTGTCTATAATCAAAATGTCATTTTCTTCGTTTGTATTTTCATCAATTTGCGAATACCTGCAAACTTTCCTGTTTATTTGAGAAATTAATTGGGTTATGTTCGACTCATGAATTTCATGTGGTGCGATAATGAATTTGCAATTATTGTTTGTTTCGTTGATATACTTTATTAAAAAATCTTCATCAGATGGCCAGGTACTGCCGGCAATGACAATCCGTTTCCCATTCCTGAACCGTTCAACTACAGGCAATGGTTTTGTGTTTTCTGCAATTTGGGCTACACGGTCGAACCTGGTATCACCGCAAATTGTGACATTTTCAATCCCAAGCTTCTCTTTCAGTAATATTTTTGATTGTTGATTTTGGACATAAAAGTGCGTAAACTCATGTAAAATGCCACGATACCAAACCCCGTACCACTTAAAGAATGTCTGGCCAGGCCTGAAATTGGCAGAAAAGCAATAAACAGGAATTTTAAGATTGTGCAATATCCGTATGTAATTGAACCAAAATTCATATTTTATAAAATAAACTGCTTTTGGTTTTAAAAATTTAATAAACCTCTTCGCATTCCAGGATAAGTCAACCGGTAAATAGTAAACAAAATCTACACCATTGTAATCTTTTCGAATTTCATACCCAGAAGGTGAAAAGAAAGTAAGTAATATTTTAATATCAGGTTTTTGCTGCCTTAATGCTTCAATAACAGGCCTGCCTTGCTCAAATTCGCCAAGTGATGCGGCATGAAACCATACAATATCTTTATTTTTCGGAATATCTTTTTTCATTCTCGAAAATAATCCATTACGCCCCTTTAGAAATTTTCGGGCCTTTTTATTAAATGGCGAAACAATGAAAATTCCAATCCAATATGTACCTATTAATATATTATAAAGTAAAAGCATTAATCTATTTGTTTATTGACAAATATAGGAAATTGCAGTTTTAAAAGAAAGTTAAGTTTTATTTTACTTGGTTCAAAAATCTAAACTTGAATTTCATCTTGACGCTTTGTGCTTGATTCTTGAATATCCTACTGAAAGATATTAACATCAAAAATTAAAAAGTTAATATTTTTAGAATTGCAAAAGCCTTTAAATTAAGCGTGTTTCTTATTTTTACCCCCGGATAAATTATTCTTTGCCTGAACTTATAATTATTTAAAGAGTGAAAAGTAAGAAATTGATAAAAGTCTCTGATGACATCAACTTGAAGCGAACACACAAGAAATATATAGGTTTTAATAATCATGAAATCCAGGCGTTAAATAAATACTTTAAAAAATATAAAATCGATAATAAATCCAGGTTCATGCGCGAGACGATCATGAAAACTGTATTGAAAAAGTTTTCCGACGATTATCCTACACTCTGGGATCAGCCAGGAATTGCTTTTCAACCAAACATGAGGTTTTAATTATTTCTGTTGCGATTTGATGAAATTCAATCTGTATTTTCATTTATCTATTTTATAAAGACAGACTTTATCCTGTCAGGCTGTAGGAATATTTAACTGATTTGAATTCTATTTTCCTATCAGCCTAAAACCTAATTGCCAAAAGCCAAAAGCTAGCTTGTAATTTCTATTTTCTTCATAAACAATTAAAAAATTGCGTTTTGTACGAAACATTACATAATTTCGCAATGTTTTTTTTATAAATAATTTATAATTTATCAATAACATGAGAAAGTGGCAGATTGAGGACTCCGCAGAGTTATATAATATCAATGGTTGGGGAATCGACTACTTTTCAATTAATGAAAAAGGGAACGTTACAGTTACCCCGAAAAAAAACGCAAGCCCCATTGATTTAAAAGATCTTGTTGACGAACTTATGTTGCTTGATGTGTCGGCACCTATGCTACTAAGATTTACCGATATTCTCGATGACAGGATTATTACAATCTCGAATTGCTTTCAGTCAGCTTCGGAAGAATACGGATATAAAGGTCAAAACTTTATTATTTATCCAATAAAGGTAAACCAGATGCGGCCTGTGGTTGAAGAAATCGTGAGCCATGGAAAAAAATTTAATATTGGACTTGAAGCCGGTTCCAAACCTGAACTTCATGCCGTAATAGCAATTAATACAGATATTGAATCTCTTATCATCTGCAATGGCTATAAAGATGAAGATTATATAGAATTGGCCCTTCTTGCCCAGAAAATGGGGAAAAGGATTTTTTTAGTTGTCGAAAAGCTGAATGAACTAAAGCTTATTGCTTCTATTTCAAAACGATTAAAAATAAGGCCAAATATTGGTATACGTATTAAACTTGCCAGCACAGGAAGTGGAAAATGGGAAGACTCAGGAGGAGATGTCAGTAAATTTGGGTTGAGCTCCAGTGAGCTTCTCGAAGCAATTGATTTTATTGAAAAAAGTAAATTGAAAGATTGTCTGAAACTTATTCATTTCCATATTGGTAGCCAGGTTACAAAAATAAGAAGGATAAAAAATGCCTTACGCGAAGCATCACAATTTTACGTTCAACTTTGCAGCATGGGCTTCAAAGTTGAATTTGTTGACATCGGTGGCGGCCTTGGTGTTGATTACGATGGCTCAAAATCATCGAACAGCGAAAGCAGCATCAATTATAGTATCCAGGAATATGTGAACGACTCGATCAGCACATTTGTAGATGTTTGCAATAAAAATAAAATTCCACATCCAAATATTATTTCTGAATCAGGTCGTTCCCTTGCTGCCCATCATTCGGTCCTGATTTTTGAAGTTCTTGAAACGGCGACCCTTCCGACCTGGGATGATGAAGAAAAAATAGGAGAACAAGACCACGAACTTGTGCGCGATTTATTTTCACTATGGGAATTGCTTAACCAGCCCCGCATGCTTGAAACCTGGCATGATGCGCAACAAATTCGTGAAGAAGCGCTCGATCGGTTCAGCCTGGGTTTGATCGACCTTAAAACACGTGCACAAATCGAAAGGCTATTCTGGTCAATAGCCCGTGAGGTGTTTCAGATGGCCAACGAAATAAAACATATACCAGACGAATTGCGACAAATGTCGAAAATGCTGTCGGATAAATATTTTTGTAATTTTTCTCTTTTTCAGTCATTGCCAGATTCGTGGGCAATTGACCAGATTTTCCCGATAATGCCGATTCACCGTCTCGATGAAAAGCCTGTCAATTTCGCAACTTTGCAGGATATAACCTGCGATTCTGACGGAAAAATCGACAATTTTATTTCAACCAGAAATTTCTCACATAATTTGCCAGTTCATGCTTTAAAAAATAAAGAAAATTATTATATAGGTGTATTTCTTGTCGGAGCTTACCAGGAAATTCTTGGCGATTTGCACAATCTTTTTGGCGACACAAATGCAGTGCATGTCTCCGTAGATGAGAACGGTTATAAAATAGAACCAGGTGATTGATGGTGAAACTGTTGCCGAGGTTTTAGACTACGTTCAGTATAACCCTAAAAAAATGGTACGCACAGTTGAAACCTGGGTTACTACTTCAGTTAAAGCCGGAATAATTACCATGGAAGAAGGAAAAGAATTCCTGTCAAACTATCGCTCGGGTTTGTACGGTTATACTTACCTGGAATAAAGATAATCAGATACAAGCGTGTAAAGAGTGAAATAATTCAGGTTACACCATATAATGGGTTGCCAGCTCCGGAGTGAAGCTCATAATGCAGATTGAATATCTTCCATCAAATCTTCCACATCCTCAATTCCAACGGATAAGCGTATCATGGTATCCCTGATATCAAGTTCATTAATAGTTTCTCCAAACTCGCTGTAAATTGTAGAAGCCGGATGAATTATAAGGCTTTTGTTATCGCTCAGGTTTGTTGCCCTTCTGATAATTTGCAGTTTGTCCATAAACCTGAAGCATGAATCCTGGGATTCTAAATCAAAAGTTAACAATGCACTTGGGTATTTCCCGAATTGTAAATTGCTGATTGCATAATATGGTGAGCTTTCCAATCCGGGATAATGAACATTCTTAATACTTTTAAGTGTTTCGAGAAACCGGGCAAGTTCATACGCATTTTGTGATGCCCGATCAACACGTAACGTCATGGTTTCAAGGCCAATTGCCTGCAAATAAGCGTTGAATGGCGAAAGACACGCGCCTGTATTACGAAACAATTCTTTGCGTAATTTGCTTATAAAACCAAATGAACCGAATTTTAATGTCCATGGTTTAATCACCGGATTATTTTCCCAATTATATGTTCCATTGTCAACTATAACCCCGCCCAATGAACTTCCTCCACATGAAATAAATTTTGTACTTGACATAACACTAAGGTCAATACCAAAAATTTTTGGGTCGAACATACCAGGAGGTGTCAGTGTCGTATCTGAAACAAAAACCAGGTTATGTTTTTTTGCAATTGCCGAAACAGCTCTAAGGTCAGCTACTTCAAGATGCGGATTTGAAATAGTTTCCAGGAAAATCAAACGTGTATTATTGTCTATCAATTTTTCAACTGAAGATAAGTTGCTAAAATCCGCATATTTTGAAGTAATTCCAAATGGTTTTAAAGTACTCTCGAAAAGTGCATAAGTATTTCCAAAAAGCCTGCGTGTCGAAATTAAATTATCGCCAGTATTGCACAAAGCCATAATTGTATTGGTTATTGCTGACATCCCGGATGCACAGGCCAGAACTGCAGAAGCATCTGTTATTGCTTTTATTCGCTGTTCAAAATATTCAACTGTGGGATTGCTTGAACGTGAGTAGGCATGAGCGGGTTTGGTGCCTTTGAACGCTCCGGAAATATCTTCAGAATTTTCAAATCCATAAGCAGAGTTGGCATAAATAGGCACTTGCAATGCACCATGCACATCATTTTTTAAATATGGAGTATGCAATAATTTTGTATTGAACCTGAGTTTTTTCATTTACAAAAATTTACTAATTTTTAAACGTACAAAATTAGAATTAGATTTTTAATTTTTCTTTTGCAAAGACAATGCATTAATAATTCGCGCTAATGTAATGTTGGTATCTGAAGTTTCGTTTAGCACAACAATCCTGGCCTGATTATAAAAAGGCTCTCTTTTAATTAATGTAATTTTTATATATCCGGACAATTCATCTTTCGTCTTATTAGCCAGCAATGGTTTGCTTAACCTTGACGTTTCAGGCAACTGAAGTAACCTCAGCAAAATTGCTTCCAATGACATCTTAAGATAAACTGTAACACCATTACAGTTCATCGTTTCAATATTATTGTGGAAACATGGCAATCCACCGCCAACCGACAACACCTGGTTATCATTTTTGATAAACAAAGCAAGTGTATCGCGTTCCATTTCACGGAAAGATTGTTCTCCCATTTTTGAAAATATCATACTTATTTCCATTCCCCGGGACAATTCAATTTCTGAATCCAAATCAACAAAGGTAAACTTAAGCTTTGCTGCAAGCATCTTTCCGATCGTGGTTTTGCCACTGCCCATGAATCCAATAAGAAAAATATTCATGAGAAATTAAATTAAAAAAGAGAGGTTTGAATTGCCGGGAACTTTTTTTTCGAATAGCTTGCTTTCGTCTATTCCCTGTTCATTTGTTTTTTCTGCTTCTTTTTCAATCTCTGTTTCTGGCCAGGTTCAGGTTCAGCCTTTTGGATAGGTTCGATTTCAATTATTTTCGAAATATCATAAGTAGTCAATCTTTTGCCTTTTGCCCGGGAACTTTTTTATACCAATAAATTGCTCAACATCTACAATTTCATCAGCACGGCCTTTATTTTTCCCTCCAAAAACTATTTTTACCTGTGGAAATTTCTCGCATGTCAATAAAACAAGCTTTGACGAAGGGTTTTCATCATCAATAAAATTGGCTGTTTTTTCAGAAGGTTCAAATGTAAACCTTTTTAAATAATAATATTTTGCCCCTGCATCATAATATACTGCTGAAAATATTTTGTTGGGGTTATATTTTTCCAGAATCAGCAATCCATCTTCGTAATGGTTCGTTAAATCGTAATTGGAAAGCCTGTAACAGCCATCTGAAGTAACAACCAAAATTTTATCACCATTGTTAAACTCTCCCAGTAACCGGCCATGACCATCTGCATTGAGCCGCAGTACATCAGCATCCCACCAGATTTGAGAACCGCCCAGAGTCGATTCGCCCTTCTCTTTCAATTCTATTTTATGAATAGCATTTTTGGTAAGGATATTTCCCATTGAATTCTTTCCTTTTATTGCAAGTTCTGAGAAAGAAAGCAAAAGTTCCAGCACTTTTAGCCGGGGTTTGGGCTTTAGCCTTACTTTAATGGTTTCTGCTTCCCCATTAAGATTTACAGTTAAGTAAAGAATTTTAGAATATGCCCCACCCTGAGTCAAATTGTATTCTTTATCGCGGGTAAGGCCGGTTATTGAACACCGCTTCATGTAACTTATCCCGCTTTTCCCATCGTAATAAACTACATTATAAATTGTTCGGGTATCGTTCTTTTTGAAAACGGCAATATGCATAATATCTTTCCCGACAAAAACCTTATCAGTAACTTTTGTTATTAAATAAGTACCGTCACGCCTTATTATCAGGATATCATCGATATCGGAACAATCACATACAAACTCATCTTTTTTCAAACTGGTGCCTATAAAACCTTCTGCAAGGTTGGCATATAATTTTTCGTTTGCAGCAACTACAGAGGTGGCTTGTATTGTTTCGAAACCCCGAAGTTCAGTTTTTCTATCGCGTCCTTTCCCGTATTTTTTGCGAATACTTTCGAACCACGAAATAGTATATTTTACAATATGTTCAAGGTTTTCTTTTACTTCTTCCATTTGCGACTCAAGCCCCGAAATATATTCATCAGCTTTTTTTATATCGAATTTCGAAATCCGGCGAACTGGTTTTTCAGTAAGTTTTAAAAGGTCGTCCCGTGTAATTTCCCTACGAAGAAGCTTTTTATAAGGGTCAAATGCCTTGTCGATGGAATCTATTACCAATTCCCAGGTTTCTAAATCCTTTTCAAGTTCGCGATAAATTTTCTTTTCAAAAAATATTTTCTCAAGTGATGACAAATGCCAATCCTCGTTTAATTCGCTTAATTTAATTTCCAATTCCTGTTTTAGCAGGTTAAGTGTGTTATCGGTATTTACTTTTAGAATTTCCAAAACACCCATAAAACGAGGCCTGTCTTTTTCAATGACACAACAATTTGGAGAAATAGATACTTCACAATCAGTAAATGCATAAAGTGCATCAATGGTAACATCAGGTGAAATCCCGGGTTGAAGATGAACAAGAATTTCAACATTTTCAGCCGTGTTATCGTCTATTTTTCTGATTTTAATTTTTCCTTTCTCGTTGGCTTTTAATATGCTTTCAATAAGGCTTGATGTTGTCCTGCCGAAAGGGATTTCAGAAATTACCAAAGTTTTTTTATCAAGTTTGGTAATTTTCGCACGCACACGTATTGCCCCCCCTCGCAAGCCATCGTTATAGCGCGATACATCGGCCATACCTCCGGTCGGGAAATCGGGAAACAATTCAAAGGGTTGTTTTTTAAGATAAGCGATGGAAGCATTTATCAGTTCGAGAAAATTGTGCGGCAATATTTTTGAAGCCAATCCAACTGCAATGCCTTCAACACCCTGAGCAAGTAAAAGGGGAAATTTAACAGGCAATGTCTGGGCAATTAA
>CAVSGB010000295.1:0-9957 GCA_963726845.1 uncultured Bacteroidota bacterium
TGATCCCCTGGTAGAAGGTGAAGAAAGTTCGCTTCTGGATTTGATGGAAAATAAAGATTCTCCTATGGCCGATATGGATCTGGTGAGCGAATCGCTTAAAAAAGAAATACAACGTACTTTGGCTACCTTATCTGAAAAAGAACGTTGCGTTATTGAGATGTTCTATGGCTTGGGCAAAAAAGAAATGTCGCTTGAAGAAATCGGTCAGGAAATAGGACTTTCGCGCGAACGTACAAGACAAATAAAAGAAAACGCATTACGCAGGTTACAGAAAAGCAGCAGGAATAAATTGCTGAAATCGTACCTGGGATAAATATTAAAATTAGGGCTATTAAGCAATTGGCCTTAGTCCGCGTGCAAAAAGGCAGAAACCATATAAACAGGTCTTCTGCTTTTTTATTTATATTGCAATAATTTAACAGAAATTTGTAATCAAGATTAAGCAATTGACAAATACTTATACATATTCTGCATTCGGGTTGATTATTGATTCGGAAATCGAATTAAAGGAATTGCCTGATACAAAAGGAACACCGGATGTAACGATCTGGTTTGGAAATGTTCCTGAGAATCTCGGAAATTTCAGTTATAAAGGTGTCTGTTTCGAAACCATGCCCAAAAAGTTATTATTAAAGCCTCTCAATATTGCACGATACCTCATTACAAATGGGAATGAGATAACTATTGAACCTATTGATAAATCGAATGTACAAGCTATCAGGCTTTTTTTACTTGGTTCTGCAATGGGCGCATTATTGCATCAGCGAAATATATTGCCATTGCATGGAAGTTCAATTGGTTTTAACGATCAGGCAGTTGTTTTTGCAGGAGTTTCCGGTTCAGGAAAGTCGACCCTTGCTGCAATGTTTAACAAAACTGGATTTCCGTCTTTGGCTGATGACATTTCTGCAATTTCAATCATAAATGAAAAACCAGTATTATTACCCGGAATTTCGCAAATAAAGCTTTGGCACGATGCAATAATCAAATTGAAAATTAACCCTTCCAACTTACTGAAAGTAAGATCAGAGCTTGAAAAATATTATTATCCTGTAAACAATTACAATTTTGCAAATGCAATAACTTTAAAAAGAATTTATATTTTATCTATTAGAAATCAGGGAGGAATAGAAATTGAAATGGTATCAGGCATAGAAAAATTCAATTTATTAAAAACCAATACGTATCGTTATAATTTTGTTCGCGGGATGAACCTGGAAGTGGAACATTTCAAAATGGCAACTAACCTTGCTTCAAAAATTGAAATTTGCAAAATATCAAGAGAGAGTAAAGGTTTTGAAATTGAAAAGCTTGCTGATATTGTAATCAGCGATCTAAACCGATTTTAATATGGATAAAAAAATAGTATGGCTGGCTTCGTATCCAAAATCAGGGAATACCTGGTTCAGGGTTTTTCTGGCAAATATTTTTTCAAACAGCGATCAACCTTCTGATATCAATGAGCTTCACGATTCAACAATTGCCAGCAACCGTCAGGTTTTCGATGAAATTACCGGCTTTAGTGCTGCCGACCTTACTTTAAAAGAAATAGAAAATCTCAGGCCTTACGTTTACGATTCTCTTGCAGAAAGGGCAAACGATTTCACTTTCATGAAAATTCACGATGCATTTATTTATACATCCGAAGGAAGGCCGCTTGTGTCAGAAAATGCAGGTTTTAAGGCAATTTATTTTATCCGAAACCCACTGGATGTGACAGTTTCGCTTACATATCACCTCTCGGTATCACCGGATAAAGCTGTTGAAAATATTTGTAATGAAGGTTTTTCCTTTTGTAACCATACCGACAGGCTTCATAAACAATTGGAACAGAGGCTTTTTTCGTGGAGCAAGCATGTTCTAAGCTGGACTGAACAAAAATTGTTACCGATAAAAGTAATCCGTTATGAAGACATGATTAACGATACATTCCAAACTTTTTTAGAAGCGTTAAAATTTATCGGGGTTGATAAAACTGATGATGAAATAATGAAGGCTATAAAGTTTAGTAGTTTTGACGAACTTCAAAAACAGGAAATGCAAAAAGGGTTTAAAGAAAAATCACCTGGTTCAGCATTCTTCTTTAGAAAAGGCAAATGTGGAACATGGAAAGATGAACTTTCCGCAAATCAGGTATCTAAAATAATTTCAAAACATTCAATTATTATGAAAAAGTATGGGTACATTGATGAAGCAGAAAATCCTATATAAATTTTTATTTGAAAATTTTGTGATAAAATAATATTCATGAAAGAAATAACAAAGAATTCCATAATCTGCCGGAGTACAGAGGTTGTATTCAACAAACTGGACGAGGAAATAATGATGATGAGTATAGAAAACAGCGAATACTATGGCCTCGACAATATCGGTTCGAGAGTTTGGGAAATTCTGGCCAATCCTTCTACCTTTTCTCAAATAATTGAAATATTGATGAAAGAATTTGAAGTGACTGAAGAAAACTGTTTTGCTGATGTTAAAGAATTCCTGAAATCCCTGGACGAGAAAAAATTAATAACCATAAGCCAGTGATAACTTTAATTAAGAAATTTAAACGGTTACCGGTTGACGAAAAAAAATTATTATTCACTGCAACATTTATGGTTATTAAAGTCAGAATGTTGACTGCATTTCTTCCTTTGCGTTTTTATTCTTCAAACCTTGGAGTTCGGCATAAAACTCTGTCTGACACAATGGATAGTTCAAAACTAACGATCTTATACAAAGTAACACGGACCTTAAAACGCACTTCAACTTACATTCCATTTAAAAATAAATGCCTGGTCGAAGCAATAGTCGCGAAAAAAATGTTGAAAGCCCTTGGATATGAATCAACTTTATACCTGGGTGTCGGACGGGATGAGGATAAAAAAATTATTGCCCATGCATGGCTTAAATGCTGTGGAACTATTGTTACCGGGAAAGAAGGAATGGATCGTTTTGCAGTCGTAGAATGGTTCTCGTAAACCGAAAAGCCGTGATAGGTTGTCACGGCTTTTGGATCGCAATTAGTGTTTAGTTAATAATTAGTTTTGTTGTAAAACAAATTGTAGTTAGTTAAACCCGGCCTCATTCCTAAGAAAGTAGCCTGAATTTTACAGCGGAAAGATAAACATTTTTTTTAAAATAAAAAGTCTATTGTTTTAAAAATTCTGAAAACCATTTTCCTGAATCTTTAATTATACGCTGTTGCGTAGCAAAATCGACATATACAAGACCAAATTTTGGCTGATAACCTTCAACCCATTCAAAATTATCAAGCAACGTCCAGGCAAAATAACCAGTCACATTTGCTCCTTCATTTTTTGCTTTTAGTATTGCCTTCAGATAGTTTTCAAAAAAATGTTTGCGCTCAGTATCGTTTATACGGCCATTTGCATTAAAGTCTTTAAAAGCTGCGCCATTCTCGGTAACCACGAGTTCTTTAACAGGGTATTTTGAAAACTGTTTGATACTCCTATACATTCCTTCAGGATATATTTCCCAGTCCATTACAGTTCGCTGGGACTTACTTGTTCCAGGTTTTTTCTGGCTGGCCCATAAAATTGGATTTAAGATACTAAAGTCGGCCACAATCCGAAAATAATTCTGGATTCCAAAAAAGTCGAAATCGAATTTCATTTTGTTCTCATCACCTTGTTGCATATATTTTTCAATTCTTTTCAGAAAATGAAGATCAGCAACCGGATAACCAAGCCCAACAGCCGGTTCTACAAAAAGCCTGTTCATCAAAGCATCAATCCTTTTAGCTGCAGCCTCATCGCGTGGTGAATCATGAAATGCATCAACTGGTGAACAAGAAAAAGCTGTACCAATTTTGGCATCATTCAGGAGATTTCTCAATACCCTTCCTCCTTCAGCCTGGCAAAGTGTAGCATGATGAATGGCAGGCAGGAAATTTTTCAATCCGGATAAGCCAGGCGCGTGATAACCGGTTCCATAACCAAGCCCGACAAATCCCACAGGCTCGTTTAAAACTATCCAGTGTTTAACCCTGTCGCCAAATGATTTGGCGCAAAGGGAGGTATAGGCCGAAAACCAACCCACAATATCGCGGTTTGTCCAACCACCTTTGTCTTGCAATGCTTGTGGCAAATCCCAATGATAAAGAGTTACCCAGGGTTCTATACTATTTTTAAGGCAAGTATCAATCACCCTGTTATAAAAATCGATACCTTTTTGATTTACTTGCCCGGTTCCTGCAGGAATAACACGCGACCAGGCTATTGAAAAGCGATGTGCATTAAAATTTAGTTGTTTAATAAGAGCTGTATCTTTTTCGAACCGGTGATAGTAATCGCATGAAATTTGAGGGGTTGAGCCATCCTTTATTTTGCCATGCTTTTCGGAAAAAGTGTCCCAAATTGATGGCCCTTTGCCATCTGCGTTCCATCCACCTTCTATTTGTGCAGATGCAGTAGAAACGCCCCAGGTGAATTTTCCAAAATCGGAATTCTTGAGTGAAGTATCAAACAAATGCGATAAAGCATTTATTTTATTCGATAATACAAATGGCAAAGCACCTATACCTATTAACTTTAAGGCATCTCTTCTTTCCATAACCCTGAACTTAATTTGAGGAGCGCAAATTAAGATTTTAATTGATATAGTGTATTCAGGTTATATAATAAAAATGTCCGAAATGCGGGCTTAAAATAGCAAGGGTGCCAGCACAATACAAATAAATAACTTATATCTATCTAATATTGTATCGGTTGTCAGCGAGGCAATATATGGGAATCATTATCTAAGGTTTATATAGCTTAATAATCACTTAATAATAAACGGTTTTACTTTCCAAATCTTTTCACAATAATCCTGAATGGAGCGGTCTGATGAGAACTTGCCCATCCTCGCCACATTCAGTATCGCCTTCCTATTCCATTCAGAAGTATTTTTCCATGTATTAGCAACTAAGTCCTGGCAGGCAATATACAAAGGATAATCAGCCATAAGCATAAACGGATCGTGCCACAACAAGTTGTCGGTTATGGGTTTAAACAGGCTGCAGTCGTCTTTGGAGAAACATCCTGAATTAATCATATTTATTACTTCGCGCAACTCTTCATTATGATCGTAAATAAAGTGCGGGTTGTATCCATTATGTTTGGCTTCTTCCACCTGGGCGGCAGTGAGGCCAAACAGGAAGAAATTATCTTCGCCTACTTCTTCTTTTATCTCGATATTAGCTCCATCGAGTGTGCCGATAGTGAGGGCGCCGTTCATGGCAAACTTCATGTTACCTGTACCGCTTGCTTCTAAGCCTGCTGTTGATATCTGCTCTGAAAGGTCTGCTGCCGGATATATATGCTGTGCATTGGTCACGTTGAAATCTGGGAAAAAAACCACCTTGATCCGATCTTTCACATCCGGGTCACTGTTTAATACATCACCTACCGAATTGATCAGCTTAATCATGAGTTTAGCAGTATAGTATCCCGGAGCTGCCTTGCCACCAAAAATGAATGTTCGAGGAACAATATCTATGTTAGGATTTTGCTTTATACGCAAGTAAAGCGAAATGATATTCAATACATTAAGATGTTGCCGTTTGTATTCATGAATACGCTTTACCTGAATGTCAAACATGGAAGAAGGATTTACGATAATGCCAGTCCTTTCTTTAATTAGTGATGCAAGAAGTTTTTTGTTCTCCAGTTTCACATTCCTGAATTGTTCCCTGAAAGAAGCATCATCGGCAAAAGGTTCCAACTTACTCAATTCATCAAGCTTACCGGGCCATTTATCACCGATTGAATCTGTAATTAGCTTGCTTAATCCGGGATTACTTAATACCATAAAGCGACGCGGTGTTACTCCATTGGTAACATTAAAGAAGCGTTCCGGAAACATTTCAACCCAGTCGGGTAATACTTGCTCTTTAAGAAGTTCGGTATGTAAGGCTGCCACACCATTAATTGCACAACTGCCTGCGCAAGCCAGGTTGGCCATGCGCACTTTCTTTTCCCCATTCTCATCAATGATAGACATTCGTGATAATTTGCCTTCATCGCCGGGAAACTTCTTGCTTACTTCTTTCAGAAAGCGGTGATTAATTTCATAGATAATCTCCAGCACGCGTGGTATCAAGTAAACGAAGAGGCCGACAGACCATTTTTCTAATGCTTCAGGAAGCAAGGTATGATTTGTATAGCTAAATGTCTTGCAAGTCGTATCCCATGCAGTGTCCCATTCAATTTTATATTCATCCACGAGTATGCGCATGAGTTCAGCTACTGACACTGAAGGATGCGTATCATTAAGTTGTATAGCCCATCTTTTATGAAATTCCTGTGGCTTTCCATCAAATCTAAGATGTATATTCATCATATCCTGCAGTGAACATGAAACAAAGAAATACTGCTGTTTGAGACGCAGCTTTTTACCTTCAAGCATTTCATCATTGGGATATAATACTTTGCTGATATTTTCCGACTTCAATTTAAATTCAACCGCTTTATAATAATCGCCATGATTAAAGGATGAAAAGTCGAAGGATTCTTCGGCTTCAGACTTCCACAGGCGGAGAAAATTGCAAGAGGGTACATTATATCCCATTACAGGAGAGTCGTAGGGTATTCCTGTTACCTGGTAGGCGGGTATCCATCGATAATATGTACGACCGTCTGATTCTATGTATGATTCAGTATGGCCACCGAATTTGACATTTACCGAAAGCTCTGGCCTGGCACTCTCCCAAGGATTTCCTTTACGCAACCACTTGTCGGTTTTTTCCATCTGCCAGCCATCACGGATATCCTGATCGAAGATGCCAAACTCATAGCGTATTCCATAACCAATGGCAGGTATTTGTTCTGAGGCCATCGAGTCGATATAACAGGCAGCCAAACGCCCCAAACCACCATTGCCAAGCCCTGGCTCTTCTTCTTGTGCCATAATTTCGTCGAAATTAAAACCAAGCTCTTCAACAGCCTGCTTCATCGCATCAAAAATATTAAGGGCAATAAGATTAACGCCTAACTGAGGCGCCATAAGAAACTCAGCAGACAGGTAACTAACCAGCCGTACATCTTTATCTTCAAACACTGCATTCATAGTCTTATGTTCCCGCTGTTTGAGCCTATCGCGCACGGTATACGAAACAGCCAGATACAAGTCATTAAGAGAAGTATTCACAATGTTTCTGCCCTGTTGGTAAAACAATTGTTCTGTTATAGCTTGTTTAAGGGAGTCTACGTTCATGCCGATACGCACATCAATGTTTGTTACCGGAGCAATTTTAGGCTTACTTTCGATTATATTGATCTTTTTTGCCATAGAAAGTTTTTTTAATTTTTTCAGTTGTTATTCTAAATAAAGGTATAAAAAGATACGAAAAAATATCTTTTCATCGGGCAAACAATTCCATTCTCGCTATTTATTTAGTTATTAAATGAGTTGAATCTGTTGAACTAAATCCTGCAAGCGGGATATTTTCAACACCTGTGCAAAACACAAAAACAATAATTATAATTTAACGTCAATTCGGTGTAATATAAGATGTTTAGGACTAAAGTCCAATATATCAACTTGATGCCTAACCCCAGGCTTAAGCCTGGGGTTAGTGAAAAACAATTAAATAAAGGGCTTTAGCCTTAAATAAATTTTGCAGAATTGACGTTTCTTTAGTAAGAAAATTTTGTAAAGAATTCAATGTAAAATCTTGATAAACAATTTAAATACAATTTTTATACTGTTACGTTGTAGTCAAGTTATGGAAATTAAAATCATTCAATAAGTTTTAATCATAAGATATTAAATAGTTTGAGTAAGTAAAATCTTTATAAGTCCAAAGGCAAAAATAGCTTTGATTAAGCATGGGATTTCGTTCAATAGGGATTTCACATTTGTTTCTGCTCAACAGATGAAACCTTCATGGTTGTGCAAACTAAATTCAAAGGAGCAACCACAACTTTTCTCATGACCGAAGGGAGTAAAAGGACATGAACTTTTTCATGACCGAAGGGAATAATATTGATAGTAAGATGCAACAGCAACACCATGAAGGTTCGCGACCGGCAAGTGTTCCGGCCTTGCAGGAGTGGAGCAACTAAAAATGTTTGCCTACATTTGCTGTTGCAAATAGTTTAAATTTAACATATTAACTTAAATATATTCTCATGAAGGCCTAAAAATTAATATCGGGCAATTTTATTCATCTTTTTCATTTGAAACGAGTATACCATTAGCGAAATATGATTTATTTCTTTCAAGTTGGCTGATATTATATGTCATGACTTCGCGAGGATTTTCCATTATATTTTTGATTAGGACTTCAATTAGTTTATTGTTATGATATTTAAGACATGTATCACCAATTAGAAGCTGCTGTGTTTTTATATTATATTTTTGTTTAGTTTGTAACGGTTTATACGAACACCAACCTTTATTTTTAACATAGTAGGGATGGTCAAAAGTATTATTATTTTCAGTGTTATCACTAAATGAAACATGAACAATATCAGTATGCTTAACCGAATCAATTTGTTTAACAATAGATATTATATAGATTAAAAAATTAATAAGTTCTTTTACATATATTTGTAACCCATAGATACAAAAACTATGGGATTAAAAGTTGACAAAGCAAGAAAGAATCCCGTTCAGTTCCTTAGCCTCACAGGGTTTATTCCAGATGAGTTTGATGAATTGGCTTTAGAATTCCGAAATGAATGGGAACAATATTCCAATCATTTCACTTTAGAAGGGAAACCTCGACAACGAATTGAATTACCTCGAGCAACAAGTGTTTTACCAAGTGTTCAGGACAAATTATTGTTCATATTGGTATACCTAAAAACATTCCCTTTACAAGAATTACAAGCTGCTACATTTTCGATGAACCAGCCCCAAGCCAATTTTTGGATACATCTTTTAAGCCCAATTCTTCGCAAAACTCTTAAAAGGCTTAAAGAAATACCTGAACGAAATAATCAAAAGCTGGAACAGCTATTAAAAGATTGCCATGACGTATTGCTTGATGGAGTGGAAAGAAGTATTCAACGGCCACTAAATACTGAGCAGCAACAAGACTGCTATAGTGGTAAAAAAAACTCATAGTGTCAAGAATAACATTCTTTCATTACCCGATCGTCGAATTTTGTTCCTGAGTAAAACCTATGATGGCAGTGTACATGACAAGAAAATTTGTGACGAACAGCCTTTAAACTTTCCCAAAGGAATAACCTTATGGCAAGATACTGGCTTTTTAGGTCACTGTCCTGAAGGAGTTAATATCCGAATGCCAAGTAAAAAGCCAAAAGGCAAAGAGTTGACAAAAGAACAAAAACAGGAGAACCGGGAAATATCCAGATTTAGGGTACTTGTTGAACACGCTATCTGCGGAGCTAAGCGTTGCCGAATTATCAAAGAACGTTTACGTTGCCACAAGTTTGAATTCGATGATCTAATCATGGAACTCGCTTGTGGCTTACATAATTTTAGAATAACTGTGAAATGCGTTGCTTAATTCAATTAATCTATATAAAGTCTAATATCAATTTCAATGTTCAATGTTTTTTGATTTAGTGATAAAATAGTATCTCCTGTTTTTATTTCTTCAATTGATTTTGATTTATTATTATTCTGAATAATTTTTGTACCCGTTGTAAAACAGAAATTTATCACACAAATATTATTCTCTACCTTTAGATAATTAGTAGCTAAATCCATTATCCCTGAAACACATTTATTTTCATTCCAGTTTATAACAGCACTGCCAGTAAGAACTGGATGTCCTATTGGAGGATTTTCAATATTTTCATATTGAATTGACAGCGTGCTTTCGCATAAATCATCGACTTCTGCTGAATTTGCCAATGCCTTAATTGCCGCTTGCCTTGAAGAGTAATTTAAATGTCCTATTGGAGAAATTGTGTGAATGAGGTCACTAAAGAATGGATTATTAATATTTGCATTAATTTGATTTTTAGACAGGAGAATATTGCTTGGCAGATT
>CAVSGB010000296.1:0-30328 GCA_963726845.1 uncultured Bacteroidota bacterium
AAGTCCGAATGCTATCAACCTGGGTATTATAATAAACATATAAATCACTTATTTTATAACACGAAATTATTAATCCGATAATAAATGATACCAAAAGAACAATTAAAATTTTTCTTTTCATTATTTGCTTCTTTTAATTTTTTTTTTTATTGTTCGCTATTAAAAACATGAAAACAAATTTGTATTCCAAAGAAATTGCTGAATGCGAATATACGAAAGAATAAAGAATCGAATAGTCTGTATATTTAATAAGATTTATCTATATTAGTTTACTCTTTCATTTAACTCTTTAGATAAATTATTTTTCCATTGCTTTTATTTTTAATTCCACTGGCATCTTTTCAATTGCATATCTTAAAGCAGTCCGGGGCATTATTGCTTTATTCTTGATTACATATTCGAAAACAGCCTTCTGGTTTGAATGACTGGCTGATTTAAGCATCCATCCATAGCCTTTCTGTACCATATCATCCTGATCTAATAACAATATATCTGCTATCTCAAAAATATTTTTTAGAAATTTCCCTTCTTTTACAGGTATAATGAGCGATACTGCAGAAGCTCGCCGCATCCATCTGTTTGTTGATTTAGCCCATTTTTTAAGATCCGATAAATATATCGGATACATTTCCAAAAATTTTCCTATAGTATGGTTACACAAAGTGTCGCAGGAAGCCCAATTGTTTACATAATTAGCTACCCAATTTTCAAATACTTTAATATCTTTTGGTTCGTATTTTTTGTAAATGGAATAGGCCCAATTGCAGGCAATAAAAGATTCTTCAATATATCCAGATTGCCAAAGTTCTTCGCACAATTTAAGAATTTCAGTTTTCTTTCTTTCCTGAATAAATTTGAAATTTACTTTTCCTATTTTTTTTACGATAGCAGACTTTACGCCATAAACTTTCACTTCTTCTTTAAAAAATGTCTTACTTGTACTACGTGTTTTTTCATCACTGCTTTCACTTAGTTCTTGCCTGATCTTGTTAATTATATATTCATTTTTCATTTTATAGATATTGATTTATCCTATTTTTGAAACCCACAGGATATTGAATCCATGTTTTGTGATGTAAGAATGCCCCCATAATATTAAACCCGACCCCTCTGCGTAACTAAGTTCACGATTAATAGTTGCTGTATCAAACGACTCAGATTACCAAATTTTAAGCTTATTTATAGCTGTGCTGGGAATGAAATTAGAACCCCTCAGCCATCCATTTGCTGTCGAACATTTATTAGCCTGTTCCATTGTCCGTCTTTGAGCTTTTTTCACTTATTTGGCAACTAAAAAATAAATTGAAGCAATTACTAAGAGCTTATTTAATAGTTTATTGTTCATAATTTAGTTTATATGTTAGTAGCTAAATTTTATTTTAAAGAATTGGTAAAATTTTATTACTTTTTAAAAATACAATATTCTGGTTTTTATTTTGTTTTCGCTAAATTCCAGGGTTGGAAAAGGTATTTTAATCATGTTCAATCCATAAAAATAGCTTTCAAAAATGGTGATGAAGTTTTTATTTTTTTGAAATCAATATCTAAACTAAGGTAGTATTACCGATATCTTTGATAAAAAGGGATATCGGGCTGAAATTCTTTTCCGCTAATCATACCTTCTCCTCCATAACCAAGCGAAAGGTACAGCCATTTTGGAATTTTTTCAATATCTAAAAATGAAAAAACATTAAATGAAAGCCAGTAGGACTGTCCATTATAGTCTTTCAGCAGCGTTATTGCCCAATTCTTCCGGCCGTAAATAAGCATAATGGGTAAAATGATACGAGAATTTTGGCACAATTCTTTCTTCTTTCCATTCCGGGTATTGCGAAGAATATATGAGTACACCTGAAAAATCGGCTAATAAATCGTTTGCAGATGCACCCCATCCGGTCGAGAACCCATCGAACACTTCAATAGTCGACATACCTAAAAAAGCAATTCAGCTCCCATAAATAACTGAATAATTATTATCAGTTCCACTCCATTCAAAGCTATTTGAAATAACCCTGTTTAATTGGTAAGCTGTATACGAATGGCCGGCTTTATCCATTTGAAGCCATTCTTTGCTATCATCGACCCAGTGAAATGTGATTTATTTGTATGGTTTGTACCAAAGTTCGTACATTCCTGCCACAGATGTTCCATATAATACTGACCCAGTCGTTATAAAATCGATTTTTCTGGTTTTGTAAATTGAAACAGAATCCGGCTGTTTCTGAGAAAAACATTGAATTTGAAATATAAAAAATATAATTATATATATAAGATTTTTCATTGATAAAATTAAAGATGTATAACGAATTTTTTAATCTGATATTTTAATTTGACATATTCTAATATTCATTATTTATCAGCTTGGTTCTTGAAACTTGCTTTCTATAATAAATTATGTTTTATAAACGGCAATTAAAATTAAAATAGATAACATAAATAAATTAATAATATGGAACATCAATTTTATTTTTGATTTATCCGGATTGAACAATAAAACAAATATCGAAAAACCAATTACTAAAATATTTATTAATAAAATAATAATTGCAGGTATTGCGCCCCCGATAACTTTAAACAAAGGGAATGACATCGAGATCAGACTGGCTGATATAATCCAGATAATTGTCCACCAACGCGACTGCAAATCTGTGAATATTTTATAAAATGTTGGGTACCCTGCATTTTCATAATCATTTTTATAAATCATCATAAGCAACCAAAAATGCGGTATCTGCCAGATAAATACAAAAAAAGAAATGAAAATGACGAGTGGACTACATATTTGTCCGCCGGCAGCATTCCAACCAATAATAACAGGAATTGCCCCAATCAGCGATCCAGGAATTACAGCAAATGGCGTTCTTGTTTTCAGCATTGTATAAACTCCCAAATACCATAAAAGATTAATAAATCCCAGTAATCCGCAGGTTAAGCTTATGCTCATTAATAAAAGAATTCCAAAAACAGTTAGAACTCCTGAAGTTAACAAAACTCCGGAATTACCAATTTTCCCGGTTGGCAAAGGCCTGTTTTTGGTACGGTCCGATTAATTTGTCACGCTTCTGCTCCATCAACTGGTTTAATGCTGAAGCTGCGCCCGAAAGTAAAAATACACCCAGGCTGCATTGCCACGTTATGATATTAATTTGTCCGGAAAAAATAATAAAACTTATAAAGGATAGAAAGGTAACAGGCAGAGAAACTGTAACTTTAATCAATTGAAGAAAAATCCTGATGTGTCCGCTTATTTTCTTTAACATTCTGTTTTAAAATATTTTGAATTCATAAAAATTTAATAATTAAAAAATATTAAGCTTTCATTGCTATCAACCTGTTACAATGACAGGTTTTTTGTTTTATCAAATACTTTAATTGGCAATGAATGTATAATTACCTCTTTATTCTGATGAAACATCTATGCACTTGCGTTCACAACAAGTATATGAACCCCTAAGGGCTCTGCGAAGCAAATTTAACATAGATGTTCTATGAGAATCAACTATAAGATTATTAAATGTTTAAATTAATCATATTCTCATAAAACTTTTTTATAACCATAATAATACATCAAAAACACAAGTAAAACAGGAGAAATTATCCAAATAATCTCAACTTTTAGATTATCGTTAATCTGAGTAGCTTCAGGATTTTTTTTTCGGCTGTATTTAATTGCAAAAAAAACCATAACTGCCGTAATCCCCAAAAGAAAAAGTAGCGCAATTCCTGCAATAATAAGATAAGTTTTGTCTATGCTTATTTCAAAATTTGAAATTTTTAAAAACATGTTTTTAAATTCATTTATTGATTTTAAAATGCAATTTTAATTTCACTTGTTAACATTAAGCCAATAAACAAAATTCTGAAAAAAATGGTTACATGTTAAAATGGTTGATTGTTTCGGTAAAACCTTTGAGGTTTTTAAAACTTCAAAAGGTTATCAGCCAATTTGACCCATCACCAAATATTTTGGCATTATATGCTGAACACTTTTATTCATTTTTTGTTAAACAATCAGTAGATGTTTAATTTGAATTATCAATGAACAAAAATTAGTATTAATTAAAATACTTTAATATCTATTTATCTGATATTAATTTTAAATTTAAAACATTATTATCTTAAACAATACCAGAAAATAGTAAGGTTTTTTCATTTTATTTTGACCCTGAATATTCACATTTTAAAAACATATTTATTTGTAATTATTTAAAAACTATTTAAAGCTATGCGACTTTCAAATAAAATTTTCATTTTGGCAATTTTGATTTGTTCAATAGGGCTAAAGGCGAATGGACAAAAGTTCAATGCACCTTCCTGGGCAGATACATTGAAAAATCCTTTAAAGAACAATGCAGCGGCTACAGTCTGAGGGTAAAAAACTCTATACACAATATTGTGTAGTTTGTCATGGAGATAAAGGAAAAGGTGACAGTCATTCGGTAGCCGGTTTGCAAAAAAAACCTGCGAACCATACAACTGACGAATTCCAGAAACAATCAGATGGTGTTATATTTTGGAAAATTTCTAATGGGAGCAGTCCAATGCCAGGGTTCAAGTCAGCTTTAAAAACAAAACAAATCTGGCAATTGGTAGATTATACCCGGACATTTGCTGCTAAAAAATGATTTAGTTTTAAGAATATTAATTAAAAATTAATAAAAATTTGATTTAATTATAGAGAGATTAAGATCTTAAAAACTGAAAAATATGAAGAATTTAGAATTAAATATTTTTAAAAAAAAGTTTGCAAGAAATTTCACTTTTATTTTTTTTATTGTGTTTGGAGTATTGCTCAATTTGAGTATTCTTAAATCGTACGCTGTTCCAAGTTTTGCACGTCAGACTGGTTTGGCATGTGTAGCTTGCCATACTGAATTTCCTGAGTTGAATTCATTTGGGAGACAGTTTAAACTTAATGGATACACAATGACTTCAATTCCAACTATTGATGCAACCAACGATTCTGATATTAACAGGTTGAGTTTATTATCGACTTCGCCTTTATCAGTTATGGCAATGGCTTCATATAGTAACGTGAATACCAAAGTACCTGCACAACAAAATAATAATATTGAATTTCCACAACAGTTAAGTTTATTCTGTGCCGGTGAAATTACCCATCACATTGGAACATTTATTCAATTAACCTATGATCCTCAAAGTGGAACGATGGGTATTGATAATTCAGATGTTCGATTTTCCAATCATACTACTTTAATTACGAAAGATTTATTATATGGGTTTACTTTAAATAACAATCCAACTGTACAGGACGTATGGAACACAATTCCCGCCTGGCGTTATCCGTATTCTACATCGGCAGTTGCTCCGTCACCTGCTGCCGCTACTATAACTGAAGGTGCATTGGCACAACAAGTAGCTGGGTTAGGCACTTATGGTTTATATAATAACCTGGTTTATTATGAATTTAGTTTATACAGGTCAGCTCCGCAAGGCTTTACTAATCCACCAGACACTTCAAGCCAGAATATTATATCTGGAGTTGCCCCATATTGGCGAATTGCATTACAGCATCAGTTTGATAAACATTATCTGATGATTGGGACAAGAGGTATGTCTGCCAATTTGTTTCCAAAATATCCTTTAAATACTTCAGACCCTTATGATCATTATACTGATATTGGTTTCGACCTTCAGTATGAATATATGTTACCCAAATCTATAATTACAGTCCATTCATCGTTGATACAGGAATCACGAACCCTGAATGCAACATTTTTAGCTGGTGCAACAGATGCTCCATCATCTAAATTAAATTCATTTAAAATAGATGGGAATATTTACTTTCAAAAAGGTGTCGGGCTTACCGTGGGATATTTTAATGTTTATGGCAGTACAGATTACAAATTTTATAATGGCAATAGTAATGGGAAACCCGACAGCAACGGATCAATGTTCGAAATAACTTATCTTCCATGGTACAATACGAAATTTTCTATTCAATATGTAATGTACAATAAATTTGATGGTCAGGCTAATAACTATGATGGTACCAGCAGAAATGCTGCTCAGAACAATACTTTGTATTGCCTTGCGTGGTTTAGTTTTTAGAGTAGCTGTGTAAAAAGTCGAAAAAATACATTCAAACGCAAAGGCACAAAAACGCAAAGTGTTGATTATACTGTAAATAAAACATATCGTCGTGGCGTCTTTGCGTTAAAATTTTACTTATCAGACAGACTCTTAATTACTCGATTTTTACGCTATTCACTTTGTAACCTTTGGATTCAATAGCCTGAGAAATTACTTTAATTTCTGACTTAATGGTATCGACATATACAATTGCTGTTGAATCAGGATATGATGCTTTAACGCTATCAATGCCGGGAAGTCCGGCAACTTTATTTTGAATAGTCTGCTCACAATTGCTACACATCATACCACCAACTTTAATTGTCAGTTTTACTTTCGATTCCGGAAGTTTGGCAGTTTTTGGATTATTGGAATTACAACCAATAAAAAAAGGAATTGCGATAATAATTGTTATGAACTTTAGTGTTTTCAAGGTTTTTAGATGTTTTATAATCACATTATGGGATTTGAAATTTTTATTTTCAATTGTTATATTTTTTTTAAACTAGCAGCGTCATTTATGACGCTGAAAAATAATATGTAAAATCGGCTTTAGCCAAAATATCAATAGTTTGGGCTAAAGCCAATATTGATGGTTTAATAGCAACGCCATTTATGGCGTTGCTATTAAATTCAAGAACATCGGGAATTAATTATTTCATTTTCCCTTATTTCAGCGATTTAATATATTCTATAATCTGTTTCACTTCTTCTTTTTTAATTAAATCTTTGTAGGGTTGCATAAGGTCCTTCTGAAATCCTTTTACAATTTTTGCATTTGGTTCATATACTGATTCCAAAATGTAATCGTCATCGACAATAACCTGCTTTTCATTTCCATTAACTATAACAGTAACTTTTTCACCATAGATTCCTTTAAACGAAGGGCCTACAATCCTTGTTCCATCAAAAGAATGACAGGCAGTACAACCATTCTTTTTAATTATTGAAAGTCCTGGTAATGCCGGTTTCCCCGATGCTGTTGTTTCAGCAACCAAAGCAGTATCATTATACCATTTATTAAAAGCATGTTCAGGCATCACAACAACGCGGGTCCGCATATATGAATGTTGCATTCCGCAAAATTCAGCACAGAATATTTCATAATTTCCCTGTTTTTGTGCAACAAACCACATAAAATAATCGGAACCCGGAACCATATCCTGTTTCAACCTGAAGGCCGGAATATACATGCTATGAATTACATCGAGAGAAACAAGGTTCAACCTCACAGGCTTTTCCATTGGAACATACAATGTGTCGGTTACTTTTCCGTTTGGATATTTGAATGACCAACTCCACATACGGGCTGTACTTTTAATCACAAAAGCGTCTTTAGGTGGTTGTTTCATCAATTTGTAATTGGACCAGCCATAAAAAAACATGATTAACACAAGAATTGTAGGTACTATTGTCCAGATAATTTCTAAAACATTATTGCCTTCAATTTGTGTAGCATTTGGATTTGATTTTCGGTTAAAACGAAAAACAAAATACAACATGGTAGCAGTAATACTAATAAGAAAAAATATTACTACTGAAAATATTAGGATAAAATCATTGTCAACACCATGCACAAAATTTGAAGCTCCTGAGAACATAATATTAGTTTTAGCGGTAAATATAATCTAACATTGTAAATACAATCAGAACCAATATAAGAAAGGATAGAATGCTTATAAATACTGCAAATATTTTTTCCTGAAACTTTAAATGCATATTATACAAGAGTACTATGGCGGCTTGTAAAACAGCTATAGTCAAAATTAAACCGACCATCAGTGCAGTTTCAATCTTTATTTGTGTAAGCCAGACTTCCAATAATGTAAGTAAAGCTAATGAAGTGAATGTATAAATGTACATCCTGAAGCCGGGAAGATTCTTTTTTGCAGATTCCATCATCATTAATTTATAAGATAAAATAACGGGAACAGGAACAACCATACCAAATCGACAAGGTGCCAATACAATCCGCAATTTTCGAGTAATGCAAATTTTGTTGCATGAACTTTTTCCCTGACAACAGCGCCAAAGACTACTGAAATAAATGCAAGCCCTGCAATCAGGTGTAGGGCATGCAAACCGGTCATGAAAAAATACAATCCAAAAAACATGATATCGCCTTTGCTTAATGCAAGCAAATCAACTGATCCCGGGTAAAGTCCATGTTCAAATTTTATCCGCCATTCGAAATATTTGTTAACCAGAAAAACAATACCCAATATTATAGTAATTGCAAGTAAATAAAGAGTCAGTTTTTTATTACCTTTTTGAATTGCAACATGAGAAATTCCAATTGTCATGCCACTTAACAGAAGAACAATTGAATTGATAGCACCAATTAAAATATTTAATTCCTTAGAAGCAAGATGAAAACTCTCTGAATATTTGTACCTGTAAACAATGAAAACTAAAAACAGAACCGGCAAATAAAAAAAGTTCAGTAAAAATAAATAACCACATTCCAATTCGTGAAGCCTCGTCATCGCGGTGTACTATAGCATGATTATGTTCCATTTATCAAATATTTTTTATTTATATTCATAAGGGCCATGGGTAATGGCAGGTATTTCCTCAAAATTTTCCAGTGGCGGCGGCGATGGGACCTGCCATTCAAGGGTTTTTCCTCCCCACGGATCAGATTCGGCTTTTACCCCGTGACTCGCTGACCGGACAAGGTTCATAATGATAATAGCCAACCCGCAGAGCATAACAATGGAACCCAAAGAAGAAATTATATTGGGTGTTTGATATTGTGGAAGATAATCATAAGATCGACGTGGCATTCCAGTTAACCCAAGATAAAACATGGGAGTATAAAGGAAAAGAAATCCTGTAAAGAAAATCATCCAGCCTTTATTGGCCCAGCTTGTATCGTACATTCGTCCGTAAATTTTCGGAAACCAATAATGTATTGCAGCCATGAAAGCAAAACCAGTCCCTCCAAAAATTATAAAGTGAAAATGCCCTACTACAAAAGCTGTATCGTGCAAATGGACATCAGTTGCAGGGCTTCCTAAAAATAAACCAGACAATCCACCGATCATGAAAACAAAAATAAATGAAATGGCCCAAAGGAAAGGAGTTTGCCTGTCAATAGAGCCCTTATACATCGTGGCTACCCAGTTAAATACTTTAACAGCGCTTGGTATAGCAACAATAAATGTAAGAAATGAAAAGGCAAAAAGTGATTGCGAACTCAAACCGGCTGCGAACATGTGGTGGCCCCAGACAAAGTATCCGACAAAAGCAATTGCAAGTGATGAAAAAACAATTGCTTTATAACCGAAAATAGTCTTATGCGAAAATGTCGGGATTACTTCAGAAATAACACCCATTGCGGGAAGTATCATTATATAAACAGCCGGATGGGAGTATATCCAAAATAAATGCTGGTAAAGAACCGGATCTCCACCCAGTGCCGGGTTAAAAAATCCTATCTTAAAAAGCCTTTCTGCAATAACCATGAGCAATGTAATTCCAATAATTGGTGTTGCCAACAATTGAATCCATCCTGTTGCGTAAAGTGACCAGGGAAACAGCGGCATTTTTAACCATTTCATTCCCGGTGCCCTCATTCTATGAATTGTAGTTATAAAATTCAACCCGGTAAGAATTGAAGAAAATCCAAGGACAAATGCACCCAGCAAAGCAGCAATTACATTTGTTGGAGCCATTAAACTATAGGGTGCATAAAATGTCCATCCGGTATCTGGCAGGCCGCTTCCCATAAATTGTGACGAAAGCGCTATGACAGCTCCTGTTACATAAAGCCACCACGATAACAAATTAAGTTTGGGAAATGCAACATCTTTCGCACCTATTAAAATTGGCAGGAAAAAATTTCCGAATACTGCCGGTATACCTGGAATTACAACCAGAAAAATCATGGTAATGCCATGAAGTGTGAACAGCCCGTTATAAGTTTGAGCGCCCATAATTGTCCTTCCCGGTGCAATTAATTCTAGCTTCATCAGAAGCCCTAAAGTGGCACCAACAAGAAAAAATGAAACAATTGAATAGAGATATAGGAGCGCAATTCTTTTATGGTCTGTTGAAAAAATCCAACTTCGAATACCCTTATATTTTCCCTGATAATCTAAGTAACTGACATAATTTTGATCCATGGTTGTATCTTAAATTTATTTATTTTTTCTAAAAACCGGCCTCAGCACCAATACAGCAAAGAAAACCAACAAAAATATAACGATTATGCTTCCTGTTAATTTTTTTACGTCAAGAACATACCGGTTTGCCTGCGAATCGAAACTGTAACAATATTGTAAAACTTTATTAATAGTGGGCCCTGAAATTCCTTTTGAAGATTCAATCAAAGCCATTTTGAATTCAAATGGCAAAAAATATGTACCGTTAAGGTATCTTGTAATTTTCCCTTGCGGGCTTATAAATATAATTGTTGCAGAATGCATAAAATCTTTTCCGGTTTTTTTAAACCTGAACCCGAGCGCGTTGGTTGCCTTTGCAATATTGACACTATCTGAAACAAAAAACTGCCAGCCTTCTGCAGCATTTTTCGAATGAATTTGTGCGATGTAATTATTCTTCTTTTCAATAGCCATTGACAATGGTTCGGCAGTGTTAAAACCAATTGTCAATATCTGGTAATCCTTGCCGATAACCATATCGGTTTTGTCAATTACATCAGCTATACCATCCATAAGTGGCGAACACAGCATTGGGCAACGAAAGTAAACAAAGCATAAAACAGTGGGCTTATCTATTATTTTTTTAAGGTCAACAGTATCGCTTTTTTCATTTATAAGTCGAATTCCATCAGGAACAAATTCATTTAAATGCTCAATTATTCCTATTTCGGTATTGTTGAGTTTGTAGTTGTCAGCTTTAGAAATTACAGAAACTGCACATAGAATAAATACAAGTAAATATTTTTTGAAGTTTTTCATATTTTAGTATTTAAAATGAAATACGTTTTTTTAGTTAATTAACCCCAATCCCGATAAATCGGGACAATAAATGAGACAGTTTCCCCTCATTTTTAAGGAGGGGCAGGTGAGGTTTAAAACCTCAACCAAACAAAATTTATTTACTATTGAAATAGAATGACTCATTATTATACTTTTATTGGTGATGGGCCTAATCGGCTGATAAACCTTTGAGGTTTTTAAAACCTCAAAAGTTTTGTTGAAACGATCAAACATTTTAACCCATAAACCTTTTATTAATTAAGTTTTTGCAAAATACATCAAATATAAGGCTCAAAATGATGCTTATAACTTTCTTCTATATATGGATGATTTTTAGGAACCATGTTTGCTTTCGATAAATTATATCCCGCAACCAAAGCAAACAGACCTGCAAATCCCAAATAAGTTCCAATTTCAATAAACCCAAAATGAGAATGGCCAATTGATCCGGGGAAAATTGCTACAAACAAATCTATCCATTGTCCGGCAACCAAAATTATTGCAACTGCAAAAACAATCCATTTGCTGCGACTTGTATTTACAGGGAGCAATACAAAAAATGGTACCCCCCAGTTAACAATTACATCAATAGCCCAGATTGGTTGCCATTCCGGTTGCCATCTTACTGCATAATAAATTGTTTCTTCGGGAAGGTTGCCAAACCATGTAAGCATAAATTGGGCGAACCAAAAATATCCGTAAAGAATAGAGATCATAAAAATGTAACGGGCAAAATCGTGAATATGGCAAACATTCAGGAAGCTGAAAAATCCTTGTCGGTTTAACAATACAACGATTATAAAAATTGTTGCTGAAGCATGAAGAAAAGCTGCTACAAAGTTTTTCAGTGCGAAAATCGTACTGAACCATGCGGCATCAATAGACATAATTAAATCGACACCGATCATCGAAAAAGTAACCCCAATAACAAAAATGAAAATTTTGGAATACAATTCTATTTTATTAAAATTTTCCAAACCGCCAAATTCATCCTCTTTTAAGGATAATTTTCGGATTGAGCGCGAAAGAATAATCCACAATGTAAAAAATATTATGAGCCTTATGAAAAAGAAAGGAGTATTAAGGTAAACCGATTTATGCTGAACTGCTTTATTAGCTGAGATGAAATCGGTAATTGACCAATGGTATAAGCTATGCATGCCGAAGATCAAAAACAGGAGCAAAAATCCTGCAATAGGAATGTACATCATCATGGCTTCCGGTATACGTCTGAATCCTGCAGACCAACCTGATTGTGTAATTGATTGCAGCGATAAAAAGAATGCAGCTCCAATTGCCAATGAAAGAAAATAAAAATTATTTAATAAGTAATTTGCCCAGGTCCTATGCGGATCAGAGATGAATCCATAAGAAAGGGCTACTATGCCGGTAATAATGAATATTATGCAAACTATAAGAAATGTTGTTGAAAGTCGGATTCGTTCTTTCATAATAGGTTAATTTGGGTATTCAGATTTATTCGTTTTTTTTGCAAGGCTTCTTAAATATAATACAATTTTCCAGCGGTCATCGGGCTGCACAATTAGTCCATGTGCGCCCATAATTCCGAAACCTACAGTTATTGTATGATATAATTCCCCATCTTTTTTCATATCAATTCTTCCATGAACTAAATCAGCAGGAGGGTATGGATATTTACCTGATAAAAACAAATGTCCGCTGCCATCGGCTTTTTCACCGTGACATTGCAAACATATAGTATTGTAGACAAGTTTTCCGCGTGAAATATTTTGATTGTCTGGTAGAAATGGATTTTTCAATTTTGCAGCTTTTGGAATATCTTCATCTGTTTTTTTATACGGATAATTTTCTGCATCTCTCGAAATTGTTCCTGTTATCGGCATTTGCAATGTTTTACCATCGGCAAAATTTGGATTTGGGGCATACGTTTCATAAGCTTTTGAATATGCCATATCAGGAAAATAATCGTATCCGGGATTGTTCTTGTCCCTGTCGCAGGAAACAATTGCAAAAAAAACTATTATTAAACCAATGGTAAAGATATTTTTCATAAAAATTATTTAATTATAAACCCAAATCCCTATCAATCGGGACAATAACAGATTTATATTCTGATCTGTTAGCCCTCCTTTTTAAGGAGGGTTGGGAGGTAAATATTTAGAATTTAAACTATCTATTTTCTTATTATCCCTTATTAATTACTTCACTGGCCCCATACTGTTTTAATATTTTTTCAGCATCCTGAACTTTATCAGGATTCAAGACAATTACAAATTTGTCATCAACCGCCCTTTTATCATATACAATTGCCTTTTTCCCAGGATATATTTTTGCCCTTATTGAAAACATGGCCAAACTTAAAATAGTGACTGAAAATATTGTTAGAACAAGGGTTACAACTATAAAAGAAGGAAACGCATTGGTAGGTTTCCCTCCAAAATTTAGCGGCCAGCTAATTACAGCAGCATAATACAAAAATGCTAGAACAGAAATCATTCCGATTAACCCAAAAAAATATGCACCAATTGGCATCCTCGAACCACCGGTAATATTTTTTACTGCATGATGCACAGGAATGGGCATATAGATTTCTTCAATTTCTATATTTGAAACTTTGATATTATGAACTGCTTCATCAAACAATTCTTCATTGTCAAAAATTCCTATAAATCTTTCTGTACTCATAATTTTCAGTATAAAGTTTATTCTTTCATGTTTTTTTCCCCAATATGCAATACACCTTTTACTTCGCTGATGGCCATCATGGGAATATATCTGAAAAATAGCAAAACTCCGGTTGTAAAAATTCCAATCGTACCGACGAAAACCCCTACTTCAACTATTGACGGGCTATATGTCGCCCAGCTGGATGGTAAATAATCCTTTGCCAAACTTGTAACAATAATATTATACCGTTCGAACCACATACCAATATTAATAATAATCGAAATGCAAAAAAGCATAAGCAGGTTCTTTCTTACTTTCTTAAACCAGAAAAGTTGAGGTATAATTGCATTGAATACAAACATAAGCCAAAATTGCAGGGCATAATCTCCGGTTATCCTGTTATGAAAAAAAGTAAAAATTTCAAATTTATTTCCAGAATACCACGCTATGAATATTTCTGTTAAATAAGCTGTACCCATTATCAAACTTATAAAAGTTAGAATCTTGGCAATGGCATTTAAATGGGAATCTGTAATATAATCCTGGAATTTATAGAAAGTCCGGATAATAATCATAAGCGCCATAACCATTGCAAATCCCTGGAATATTGCACCTACAACAAAATAGGGTGGGAAAATAGTGGTGTGCCAGCCTGGTTCTATTGAAGATGCAAAGTCTGTTGAAACTATTGAATGTACAGAAACAACCAGTACCGCAGCTATACCGCCAAGAATAAATGCCAATGCCTCGAAACGTAACCAATGACGAGAAGACCCTGTCCAGCCCATCGCCAGCCAACCGTATATTTTACTTCGGATTTTCGATTTTGTTTTATCCCTTATTGTACCAAAATCCGGCAACATTCCCAGGTACCAAAATGAAGCAGAAATTGTAAGGTATGCGCTGATCGCGATAAAATCCCAGAATAGGGGAGAATTAAAGTTTACCCACAGGGCCCGCGTGTATTAGGGTAAGGAATTATAAAGAAAAAATTCCAAATCCGGCCCATGTGCAATACCGGAAACAATCCGGCACAAATAACTGCAAATACTGTCATTGCTTCAGCTGCACGATTAATCGAAGTACGCCATTTTTGTCTCAGAACAAGTAAGAAAATTGAAAAGGCTGTCCCGGCATGGCCAATTCCAATCCACCAAACAAAATTGATAATATCCCATCCCCAACCCACACTGTTATTGAGGTTCCAAACGCCAATACCTTGCGATACCGTAAGAGAAATTGAATAAACTCCCCAAATCACAGCAAGGGAACTTAATGTAATAGCAATATACCACCATGTGGGCGCAGATGATGATTCTATTGGGCGCAATATATCGGTGGTAATATCGCCAAACGTTTTATTGCCTTTGATTAATTCTCCTCTTAGGTCTCTGTTGTACATAAAATTTTAAGCTTCTTTGTTTCGGACTTTTGTCAAATAGCCAACTTTTGATAATGTATGCAATTCTTCAAGCAAATGATAGTTGCGTTCATTTTTAAATAATTTAAAAATATTGCTTTCCTTATCATTCAAATCGCCAAATTTCATAGCTTTTGCCGGACATGCCTGAACACATGCAGTTTGAATTTCGCCATCTTTCAATGTCCTGTTTTCGAGTTTGGCATTCAATTTCTTTTCCTGAATACGCTGAACACAGAAAGTACATTTTTCTACAACACCTCTTTCGCGAACAACTACATCCGGGTTCAACACAAGTTTGCCCAAATTTGAATTCATGTCATAATCAAATTTTGGATTGTCAACAAATTTCAACCAGTTGAAACGGCGGACTTTATATGGGCAATTGTTCATACAATAACGTGTTCCAATGCAACGATTATAGGCCATCTGGTTTAACCCTT
Source organism: uncultured Bacteroidota bacterium (assembly GCA_963726845.1). Taxonomy (GTDB): domain Bacteria; phylum Bacteroidota; class Bacteroidia; order Bacteroidales; family DTGW01; genus CAVSGB01. Next base: position 15,552 of record CAVSGB010000296.1, read on the forward strand.
CATTGCTGTGGTTTGTAGCTGCAACGGGGCAAACATTTTCGCAAGGTGCATTGTCGCATTGCTGGCACATTACAGGTTGATACAGAACTGAAGGTGTTTCTGCAGCCCGGTATAATACCTGTCAACCCGCAACCAATGCATAATTCTTCTTTTGGTAACCTGTTCCTTGCCTACCACAGCCACATTATTTTCAGCCTGACAAGCTACTACACAAGCTCCGCAGCCTGTGCAGGAATTTAAATCGATGCCCAAACCCCAATGAAAATTATCGTACTTTATTTCGGGATATAATGTTTGATGCGTAGTTTCAAATTCTTCATGAAACTCGTTCCCTGCATTAGGTTTTACTTCATATTCAGCCAATGTTGTTTCCCTTACAATTTCCCTGCCTTCCATAGTATGATGGGTCTGGGTTTGCGCGAGTGTGACACTTTTACCAGTTTTAATAATATTTATTCCGGTTTGAAAGAATTGCAGGTTTTTATTTTCTTTAATAATAAGAGGGTACATATCAACACCAACTTCTTCGGCAACTTTTCCGGCTGCTGTCCTACCATAATTTAATGCAACTGTTATTACTCTATAAGCCTGGCCTGGCTGAACTACAACAGGGATTTCAAATTTATTGCTGACCTTAATTACATCTCCAGTTTTTAAACTCATTTCTTTTGCCAGCTTTGGAGAAACTGATGCATAATTTCCCCATGTTACACGCGAAATCGGATCGGGAAGTTCCTGCAACCAGGGGTTGTTGGAATGATATCCGGATGCGATACCAATTGGAACTACAAGTTGCAATTCAAACGATTCATTGGTTTTTGAATTTTTTGCAATATCTTTTAACCCTGAGATATTTTTTAAACTTAGTTTTTCATTTTCATTAATCTCAACAAAACCATTTCTTAATGTTGTAATCCAGAATTGCCCTGAATCAATAGTTGTATTTTGTTTTTTGAATATTCCATTTTCCAAATTTTTTCTAATATAGTCATCAAATTTGGTATCATTGCCTGACCAGATAAGAATACTCTCCTGCATCTGGCGTGTATCGAAAATATTGTGAATACAAGGTTGGGCAATGGAATAAATTCCCAATCGTGGTTCATAATCGCACCAGGATTCTAAGTAATGATGATCCGGGCAAACATAATCGCAATATTGTAGCGTTTCATTTGGAAAACCCGAAAAAGAAACTTTCAAATCTACTTTTTCGAGAGCGTATTTAAATTCTGTCGATTCATAATAATCATAACCTGGGTTAGCATTGTTAAAAAATATAGCACCAACTTTTCCGGCCTTCATATTTTCGACCAGTTCAAACATTTCACTATCAGAACCTTGTTTTAAAAGGATTGGTTTTTCAATATCGAAAGTTTTGCCATAATTTTCAAGCAACTGGTTAATGGCAATTACTATTTTCTGAACTGAAACATCATTCGAACCGGATAAAATTATGGATTTGCCTTTCTTTTCCAAAAGATCGGTTGCAATATTTTCTAATTTTAATTCTTTACCTGCCGGTTCTATTTCAATTAATTCCCGTCCCTGCCTTTCTGCCAATAAATTATACAGGTTTGCAAGAATATTAATTTCTTCAGAAGGTTTAATTTGAAATCGTTCGTCTGCATTGCTGCCGGTTAGTGAAAGGTTTGCCTCATATTGAATATGACGGCTCATTTTTTTATTCCCTTTTTCAAGCTTTCTTTTCGAAACATAGGCAAGTGTAAATTCAGTTGGAAGAAGCCATGTTCCAAGAAAATCAGCGCCGAAGTTCACTATTATATCAGCATTATCAAACAGGGGATAAGGTATAGCAGATTTGCCGGTAGTTTCTTTGTATGCATCTACAATACCTGAATATGAAACAACATCATAATTCAAAACTTTTGTTGTCGGATATTTGGCCTTGAATTCTTCTATTGCTTTTAATGTTGACGGGCTGAAAATTGTTGAAGTCAGCAACACAATCTCTTTGCCGTTTTTATTGATTCTTTTTAATGAGCCTGCTATTTCTTTATCAGCATTTATCCATGTAATTTGATTGTTATTTTTCAAAGGGCTTTTAATACGGGCATTGTCATATAAACTTAAAACAGATGCCTGCACGCGGGCCAATGTTCCTCCCAGGGTATATGTGTACAAATCATTCCCTTCAATTTTAATAGGCCTGCCATCGCGCACTTTCACCAAAATCGGACAATATTCTGAACCATCAAAAAATGTAGAAGCATAATAAGAAGCTTTCCCGGGAACCAAATCGAAAGGCTGGTTCAGAAAAGGAATTGCTTTTTGAACCGGTTTTTCACAAGCTGAAACAAGTACAGCCGTTCCAATACTGAATCCCATAAATTTTAAGAAATCCCTTCTATTTGTTGAAGCCTTTAGGGGCAAATCTTCCAAAAATGAAGTTACCTCATGCTTGTGGGCTATTTCTGATTTTTCTGATTTATCTTCTACAGGCCCTGTTTCTATCTCATCAATACTGCGCCAGTATTTCTCCATCGTAATTTATTTTGTTAATAGTGACATTTCATACAATCGGCCCCGCCGATTTTTTCAACAGTTACTTTGCTTATTTTACCTTCTTTTAATTGTTTATGAAGGTCTTCATATTTTGTGTAAAATTTATTATCAAACTGAACACCGGTCTCCCGGTGGCAATTAACACACCAGCCCATAGATAAGTCACTTACCTGTTTAATCTGATCCATGCCTGCAACATCTCCGTGGCACTTTGCACAATCAATTTTTCCGGCTTTTACGTGTTGCGCGTGGTTGAAGAAAACATGATCGGGCAGGTTATGAACTTTTATCCAATTTATTGGCTTATTATTTTCAATGGCTTTATAAATTTTGTCAATTTCATATTTGCCGCTTCTGGTCCCTTCACGAACAATTATATGGCAGTTCATACAAACTATGGCCGGAGGGATGCCTGCAAATTTGCTTTTTTCAGCATTAAAGTGACAGTATAAACAATTTGTCTGGTTTTGACCGGCATGGACTTTATGCGAAAATTTAATTGGCTGGTCAGGCTGATAATTTTTAGACCTGCCAAGCGCTATTGCAGCATGGGCAGTATATTTTATTATAAAAAGCGAAGCTATAATAATTATTAAGATATGAATTATTTTAAACTTGATTTTTCTGGTAATAGTAAGATCAATAATTGCAAGGATTATAATTAAAATAAATGCAATGAAAAAAATTCTATTGGTTTGAATGGGTTTTGTTCTTTCTCCGCCATTTTTGGAAAGTTCACAAAGGTAAGCTTTGATATCATGGATTTGTTCATCATTTAATTGCAGGCTGTCATGAATTGCAGTCATCAAATTACCTGTTGGCTGTGAAATTAACGATTTGAAAGTCTCAAAATCGCTCTTCGCATATTTTTTGGCCAGTTCCATGGCAGAAGGGTTCCAGTTGAATGTATCTATTTGGCTGGTATTATGGCAACCTGCGCAGTTAATTGTTTTTTGACCTGAACCAATAAGCCCATGAAAAATTCTTTCCCCAATCCTGACATCATGAGAAGAATATTTGAAAGTATCTTTTGGCATTTTATTCGATGATGAGTCGGTTTCAGCGAAAATGAAATTTGAAGTAAAGAGTTGAACAAATAAAAGGATGAAAATTTCTATGAAACCTGAAATGCTTTTTAAAATTTTTGCCATAATAAAAACTATAATTTTGAAATAATGCAATTATTCTATATTTTATTAAAAGCTGAAGACAAGAATCCGGAAACCGGCCTCCTGATTTCATAATTTCTAACTTTTCCCATTCATTCCTGCTATCATTAAAGCCCCTCCTAACAAGGCAGTATCCTTCATTAATTCTATCATTGCAATTGTACTATTTGCTTTAACAAAAATATTCGGGATATGAATCGTAATAATAAAAAGTACAAGAAGCAATGCCAGAGAAAAGCAAGCAACCCTTATATATTTATTCATTATTATACACACAGAGGCTACAATTAAAGCAAATCCAACCAAAAGAATTGTAAAACCCATTCCGGGTATAAATGATGTCAACATGCCCAGGTAAAAGTCTTTCATAAAAAAATGGTTTAACCCTAATATGCCAAAAGGCAGGCCAAACATAATACGCCCTATTGCAGTTATTTTTTGCATTTCATCAATACTTTATAATTTAAAGGAACTTTTTTTTCTTTGACTAATTTACGAATCTTCCTGATAAGTACAATAATATAATATAAAATAACACTGTAATCCAATCTGAAAAAAATTGCATTTACTTCAGTCCGTCCAAAATAATTTCAAATATTTATAAGTTGATATTTATTTAATATCAGTTCGTAATAATTTAAAATAGCATCTAAAACCTTTTATTTAATTGTAATTCACTAACCCCAGGCTTAAACCTGAGGTTAGTCACCAAGTTGATATATTGGACTTTAGTCTAAATATCATTTCTTATCGCGAACTAACATTAAATTATTATACCAGAACTTCTGCAATAACACCTATGGCCATAAAGATGTTTAAAACAAAAGAAAAAAGGGAAAAAAGTTTTAAAAACAACCTATAAGTTAACTTTAGGACAAGTCAATAGGTTTATTATTTTTGAGAACAATCCGAAATTATAAAAGAAACTATAGCGGCTATTAAAGGCATCATTTAATTTTTTTCTTTACTTTATATCCGGGAACGTAATAAATTGCAAAACCGGCGCATCCTTCATAACCTTTATCAAAACTAACTTTAAAATAATAATTAGCCGGTTTGTCTGTTTTAATTTGCGATGCATCCAATGTCAATTTATATTTATTTTCCAAAGTTGCCATCAAATTATTATTTGCGTCATACATCAATAACTTAGCCAAACCTGATTTTTTGTTTGAGCTTACTAAAACAATCCAATATGACGATTTTCCTGCCAGGTCGATGCTTATTGAATCGGACGGATGCCGATTTTCTTTTGAATATCGTGGCAGACAAACAGAAAATGATTTAGTGAAAATAGCATCTTTTAAATCAAAATCTTCCAATTGGTCAATTAATTCAGCATCACAAATATTACGAACCTGACTTTCAACAGGATAATAATTAAGAAATGACAAGCAAATCATTAATATTACAGTAAACTTTTTCATGAGAATATTTAATTTAAATATTTAATAATCTTATAGTTGATTCTCATGGAACATCCATTTTATTATTATATCCTTGTTGTAAACGAAAGTGCATGAATGTTTCATTGTATGAGCTTTGTAATCTTTTACGTTAATAAAATAAAAAAGTTAGATAATAATAATTGATCTGCATTAATTTTTATAAAGAAATAGCTTTTATTTTTATATGCTTAATATTAAACCCGGAAATGAGGATTGACAATATTTTTGGTATTAAAAAACATAAAGTTTAATGATAAAGATCATCAAAATAATTAGTAGTGTTATGTTAAGTTTAATCAGGCGTAAAAACCTCACCCTAAATCCCTCTCCAATAGAGAGGGACTTGCCCCTTCTCCTATTGGAGAAGGGGTTGGGGATGAGGTGAAATTAAGTCAATTTACAATTAACATAACAGTAGTATTGTTACTTGTTAACCCCGAAAATCTCATCTTTGGTGTGATAGCCTTCCCTTATTACAGTCGTTTCAAGATTTCTTTTATCGACAGGTACAGGGAATAATATTAAAGAATTTACATTCACTTTACCATTATTCACCTGAGAAATTGTTAAATATGGAATATCGCCCAAAAGGCCTGAAGCAATTAATACTGCCCTATCTGCCAAAACCCGGATAGGTTTGAAAATGGTCAGGGTTTGCTTACCTGAAACCAAATGCCTGCATGCTCTTAAATCCGCATCCTGCCCGGTGACTATAACTTTCCCGGATAGGTTTTTTTGATCTAATACTTCAATCACACCATTGGCCAACTCATCATTGGCATTAAATATGGCATCAGGGCATTTGTTTTTACTGAGAAAATCGTTTAATATATCTTTTGATTCGCGTGACGACCATGAGTTTGTATATGTGTCACAAACCAAAATCAGGGAATTGTTTTTAAGATACGGTTCTAATCCTTGCATAAGGCCATTTCTTATTGCAAATGAATTCATGTCGGATTTTGGGCCACCTATATAAGCCACGCGGCCTTTTTTTAAACGCATTGTGGTGTACATTGCCATGACTTTGCCAATCATTTCATTATCGTATGAAACATAAGAATCTAAATCGCAATTCATTATAAGCCTGTCATAAGCCACGACTTTTACACCGTTTCTGTGTGCATTTTCAACAATTGCAGCAGCTTTATATGCGTCGACCGGAACGACAACCAAAATTTTAACGCCTGCTTTGATCATGCTATCAGCCTGTTTATTTTGGAGTTGCTGGTCGTTCATGGCATTATTGAACATTGTTTCATAATTTAGTTCCTTTGACTGTGTAACAAAATAATCAAGGTCTTTGCTCCATCGTTCAATTTTTAAATCGGCCAGTAATAAACCAATTTTAGCCCGTGGATTTTGTGGCCAAGAGTTTTGAACCCAAAGAAGAGATAGCAGTAAAGCAAATATTTTATATTTTGCTAAAAGCATTTTTATTATTTAAAGTGCTGAAATATTTAACGTAAAGGCTAGCAAAGAAAAAAACGCAAAAGGCACAAAGACTAAAACCAAATAAAATACTTTAGGGATGATATATAGATTTACATATGTTTTAATAGAACTTATCTTAAATAAAGACCATTACAATGTTCAACCAATCCGGCTTAGTGTATTAATTAATTCCATGCTGTTTATATGAATTTTTTTTTCATCAATTTCAATTATCCTGTCATTTTTAAATTCCATTAGTGTCCGGCTGACACTTTCCTTTGTCGAAGAAATCAAATCTGCCAGTTCCAGGCGGGTTAACGGGAATTCAAATTCTTCGCTGGCATAAATTTCGGTCGAAAAAAATAAAATAATACCGGCAACCCTGCCAGGAACTTGTTTATAAGATAGGTTAATTAACTTATCCAGTATATAAAGGCCCTGCTCGCTAAGCTGTTTCATTATTTGAAGTGCATAATTGCCATTTTCTTTTATCACATTTTTAAAAATATTAATATCGGTAAATACAATATCGCTTTCGACAAGCGCTGTTGCAGAATAATCATATTGGTTTTTACAAAATGAAGATAATAGCCCTAAAAAGTTGTTCGAAGGTGAAATTTTTATTATATGGTTTTTGTCTTTACCGCTCTCTTTAAAAACTTTTACAAGTCCGGATTTTATATAAACAATTTGCGAAACAGGCATATTTTGCCTGAAAATAGTATCGTTTTTCCTGTACTTAACTACAAAACTATTATTATTTATTGCTTTTATTTGTTCTATATTTAATTCCTGGTATGTGGGAATTAAACAATCTATACTATCATCCATTAAACCTTATTTTTTAAAAAAGAGATTAGCATTCAGATTATTTGAAAATTACCAAAAATTTTTGTACTTTACAATGAAATTGCAATGAATAATTTTATGAATGATAATCATTATAAAATTTAAAAATGAAAAAGAAAATATTGGTTGTAGATGATTCATACACCACACTAATACTCTTGGAGTGGTTTTTGAATGAAAACGGTTATAATGCTTCTATTGTTATTGATGTAGAGAAAGCGCTGGAATATCTGGAAAAACAAACCCCTGATTTGATATTGCTGGATATTCAATTGCCCAAGATTTCAGGATACGACTTTTTAAAAATTCTTCGGGAGGCCAATAAAAAGATTCCGATTTTAATGATATCAGCAAATGATAGTTCGGAAACTAAGAACTCGGTTAAAGATTTAGGGGCATCGGGTTTTGTTGCAAAACCTTTTAAATTAAATGAATTATTGTTAAAAGTAAATGAATTAATTAATGCTGTATAAAAACAATTTTTAGGGAATCCTAAAACCAAAACCAATTTTATATATTGCGCCCCATCCATCTCCTCCATCATAAACACCTGTGTATTGATCAGGGTTACAGGGTTTTTTAATTGAACCCAAATATCTTTCAAAGCCTATATTGCAATTAAGGTACATGTAACTCAGCAAATTAATTTCCAAACCAAAGCCAATTGCATGCTCAAGAGATTTGTAAACTGCTTTTCCGGGACAAATACACTTTATTAATTCAGGATACTTTGAAAGGGTTTCATCTAATGTAGTTGACCTGTAAATGAAATTATAAAATAAATAAGGTTCAATAATACCTTGTTTATCGAAATAATTTTTCATGATAAAATATTTATGGCACAGGCTAAGTCCTGTTAAGGACTTGGATCCGTTGTCGAAATATGCGCCAAGTTCCAATGATTTATTTCGGCCTTTTACATAAATAGAAACTTCAGTTCCTGAGCCAAAACCACTGCTTGTGTTAAACTGGCTGATTTGCATACCATAGCATTTTACAATATAACCAGAAGGATCATCTGCCTCATTAACTGATTTAAAACCACTACTTTTACTAAATCTGTTATTTTGCTTTCCGTAATATTTTACAGTTTGTTCTATTGAATCATTATATAATAATTTAACAACTATCAAACTATCTTGATTTCCTGCCATTATTGAAATTGTTTTGCAAAATAATAAAATTAAAATTAACTTTTTCATGGTTGGTGTTTTGAAGTCTTTTACGCTTTTAAAACACCTGATGTTAGATAATAATATATGATCTTCAATGTATTACGAAATGATGTTGCTTTTATCTTGAAGTGATCAAAATTGTCCTTAATAACTATTATTGTATTTGATTTTGATGTTAGAAAACAAAAAGTTTATTGATTTACATCATTTAAAAGGGTAAATTCAGGTTTTGTTTTTTTGAACTTTGAGGCTCTATGAAGTTACTTCATTAAGAACCTCAAAAATATTGTATAAAAGCTGATATTTTTGTAGGTGTTTCCCTGACAAAAAATATCATGTTAATAATCGAACAAATGGGAAAACCGGGGGGATAAAAAAGCGGAGAAATTGTTTTAGCTTTTTTACTTCCTTTCTCTCCCAAATAAGTATATATTTATTTTGTGAAGCAATTAGAAATTCCAATAAATGATAAATTAATATTGTATTTTTAAAATAGTTACTTTTTTCATGAATACACATACTTTAAAATCCTTAAATGATTTTTTTCATATTGATATTCAAGAAGTAATCAATTATCTGAAAAATTTAAAATGACAAAATTAACAGGTATCACTATACTAATTGTTGATGATTCTTATATTAATAGGCTTGTGATAGTTAACTTTCTTAGTGATTTGAAAGTAAATATTATTGAGGCAGGAACAGGCAATGAAGCACTTGAAGTATTAGAAGTTTATAAACCGGAACTAATATTACTTGATTTAATGATGCCTGAAATGGATGGTTTTGAACTTTTAGAAGTTTTTAAGACAAAAGGGATTACAATTCCTGTCATTGTATTAACAGGAAGGCCAAAAGAATCGAGTTATAAAAAATGTATTGAATTGGGTGCTTCCGGATTTCTTAGTAAACCATTCAAAATGAATGATCTGCTATTTGAAATTAAAAAAGTATTAGATGCAACTTAAAAGATTAATAATTTAAATGTCAAACAATATCAAAATAAGAAAATCAATTGTTAATATTGTGACTCAGTATTAATTATCTTATGGTAAATAATTTGAATCCCAATGCAAGTTCTCATGTCGCGGTTATCATTCGGTTTATACGTTGTAGCTAAAATTATTATTTCTATAATAATTGTTATGGGTTTGTCATCTACTGAAAAGGTTACATAATTTATATTATTTTCGTTACTATTGTCATATAAAATCTTTCCTGATTCTTTTTCTCTTAATTGAAATTGAATAGGTTCATAACCTTGTGGCGCACAAACTCCGATTTTATAATCTTTATTATTATTCAGAACGACTTCAAATTTATTAATTTTACGGATCAAAACATATGAACTTCGTGATTTTTCATACTGGTTATAGTCATAGGATTCTGGAATAATGCATAATGCACTCTGGTTAAAATTTTTACAAACCTGAGAGGATAAATTGGTTTTTAATTCTAAAACAATAATTAACAATAATATTGCCTTCAAAACCCTCATAATATAATCGTTTTAACTTTCGGAAACTTTATTTTGGCTATATCAAGCCTTTTGATTTATGTAATTGTAAATAACCTGCAATAATATTTCATCATCAATTGGTTTTGATAAATAATCATTAAATCCAAAATTTAATATTTTCTCTTTTTCACCATTCATAGCCCTGGCCGTAATAGCAATAATTGAAGTAGTATCGGATTTGTCCCGACGTGATACGATTTGACTAAAAGTATCAAATCCGGTAACTTCAGGCATCATTATATCCATTAATACCAAATCGGGTTTTTCCAAAAAATATTTTTCCACAGCTTCTTTTCCATTAATTGCAAAGATTAAATCAAAGTCTCTTTCCAACATCACTTTAATAGTATACCTGCCTATTTCCTCATCTTCTGCAATAAGTATTTTTTTTCTTTTATCAGGTTTTAAATAATTATCAATAGTATTTTTATTTAGTAACCCGGTGGTTTCATTATTAATTTTTTTAGGAATAATTAAAGGGATATTGAAGAACACATTTGTCCCCTTGCCTAATTCGCTCATAACATCAATTGTGCCTCCTAAGAGTCCGACAATTTTTTTGCATATAGTCAGGCCCAAACCTGTTCCCTGGTATTTGCGTGATGAAGAACTTTCAATTTGTTTAAATTCCTCAAAAATAAGTGGCAAATTTTCTTTACTTATCCCTATTCCGGTATCTATTATTTCAAACAATAAAAAATTTTTATCTAATGAGATTTTAAAATTAATTGACCCGGATTCCGTAAATTTTACAGCATTTCCAATAATATTAATTAATACCTGTAAAATTTTCTTATGATCAGATGAAATATACTGAGGAACTTCTGAAGACTTGGTTATTTTAAACATTATGTCTCTATTTAACAGTAAATTGTCAGAAATATCCCGGACTGTGTCCAACAAGGAATCAATTGAAAAAGTTTCATAAATAAAAGTTAATTTTCCAGATTCAACTTTTGAAAGGTCTAAAATATCATTAATCATTTCTAACAGCCTGTTTCCGCTTTGCGTAATAATATTTAAGCTTTCAATTTGTTTTGGTGAAAGATTTTCAGATTCATATTTACAGACCATTTTAGAAATACCAATAATAGAATTCATTGGAGTCCTTAGTTCATGGCTCATATTGGCAATAAACTCGCTCTTTGCCTTATTTGCATTTTCTGCAAGTTCCATGGCTTTTTTTAATTCTACTTCAGACTGCTTGCGGGCAGTAATATCTGACAAGCCTATTATCAGAATGGGTTTGCTTTGAATTTCAGTTTTAGTAACCCGAAGAAGAATAATGTATTGCTGACCTGTAGTTGAAATTAAACTTCCTTCGGTAAAGTCATTATCTTTTAAATTTTGTAGCGTCTCGTTAAGAAAAATATACTTTCCGAACTCATTACCAATAATTTGGAATCTTTTGGCTCCAATTAGTTTAATAACCTCCTGGTTAATATCAAGAATTTTATTTGTTTCTTTCTCAATAATTAAAAGGCCAATAGGAGCTATATTAAAAACTGCATTGATAAATTTCTGCTGTTCAAAAATTTCTATATCAGCTAATTTCTTCAAGGTAACATCCTGAAACATTACTGCAATTTCGTTTTCTGAAGTTTGAAAGGTATTAAACTCGATTGCATCCGTTAGATTACTATTGCTATCGTGTGTAAAAACAGTATTGTTAATGAAACCTCCTGATTTGGCAACTTTTTTAAAAGGTTCAATTAAACCTTCATTTATCAGAGAGGGCAAAACCTTTTCGATCGGATTATTTAATTTTTGGTTTTTCTCGATTGACAGAATTTTGTCAGCTGAAGGATTTGAATCGGTTAATATTAGTTCATCTTTTGTATTCAAATTATAAAAGTGAATTGCAAAAGGTGAAGTTTCTATAATATTTCTAAACCTTCTCTCACTTTCTTTTAATGCCAGTTGAGTTTCTTTTATTGTCGAAATATCTACAAGGCTTTCTATATAAACCTCTTTTTCGTTTATTTTAATTTTCTGAGAACTTTTAAAAATCTTCTTTTCAGTACCAATAAATGAACGTAAATCAAATTCTCCATCCTTAAACAGATTTGTTAGGTTTTGTGACGGGAAGTAATCATTATATAATGTGAATAATAAGTCATTTTTACTTCCAGACAATAATGTTTGTGCCATGAGGTTTAAATCTATAACCTCATAAGTAATACCGTCAACAACCAAAATACCTACATGAACGGAATCGAGTATTGCATTTAAAAACTGCTCTTGTTGTAAGACTTTTGAAGAAACAGGCATTCTGGCCTTCATATAGAAATGAATGTGAATGCCAATTATTAATAAGACAGCAATGAGTAAAACAGAAACAACTATCATTGTTTTTTATATTTCACACTCAAATTCAGTAAGTCTATTTTCAAAATATTTACTTTTAAGGTTAATCTGATTATTTAGCTAATAGGCTAAAGACTTTTAGAAAACTTAAATCAATTAATAATCAAATTTTTAATAATCAAAGTAAGGTAAAACGTCAAAAGGGACTTTTATCTTGCCTATTAGCCTATCGCCTATCTGTCTAATAGTTATCTTTATTATATTAAAACCCGGTTTTTGATATTTTCTGGTATAAAATTTGAATTCCTATACAAGTTTTCATGTCATTAAAGTCCTTTAGACTAAATTTAGTTGCCTGAACAGAAATTTCAATAATTATAGTTAAAGGTTTATCAACAACAGAAAATCCAGCAATGAGCACATCATTTTCAGGCTCATTGTCATATATAACATTTCCTGTCTCTTTTTCAATTAACTTAAATTGTACTGGTCCTAAACCCTGGGAAACACAAACGCCTATCTTGTAATCATTTTTATCTGTTAAAACAACTTCATATTGATACGATTTACGAAGCACCACATAAGCACTTCTTGATTTTCCATACACTTTATAATCCTGTGCATCGGGTAACCTGCAGTATCTGCTCTGATAAAAGCCTTTACATTGCTGAGAATGCAAATTGCCTAGTACTGATAAAATAGTTGTAATTATTAATATTACTTTCAAAGTTCTCATAATATTTTTTGTTTTAATTATTTGATAATTTAATTACATTTTGTCTTGTAATTTTTACATTTTCTTTAAAATCCAAAAATATTTTCTCACTAATAATAATCTTTTCTTTTCCGTGAATCGAAAAATGTCTACCCTTATCTTTTTTTACAGAAATTTCAGATTCATTGACAACAGAGGCATCCAGGATTGCTTTAAGTTTTATCAATTGTTGTAGTATTGCCCGTATATCATTATCATCTTTAAAGGAGGATGCAAATGAATAAAAACTGTTAAAGATTTGTTTCTGGCGAAATATTTCCTGGGCGATTGACTGATAATCTGAATATTTAGTAACACTCATTACCGATAAGTATAACGTTTCTATTATTGTCCCGGCAGAAATTAGCGCGTACACATTTTGACGGTCTGAATTCTCAAGTATTTCCGAGATATTATAATACATTTCCTGCATAATATTAGAAAGAGAATCATTATTCATCAGGTTATTATTTATCCTGTCGAAAAATGATTTCTCTATAAGTCCATAAATATTAATTTTTTGTGTAAGGCTCCTTATTATTTTAAAGTATTCCAATGCATTTGCTTTGTTTTCATTTAAATTAAGATATGCAAAATCGGCAATATAAACCCCAAGGTTCATAGCTTGTGCTTTTTCGTCGATATATTTATTAGAATTGCTTTCAGGATTTACCAAATCTGGGTTAAGTGTAACTTTATTTGTAAAAATATCATGCAGCATTTTATCAGGCGAGGGAAGTAAATAAGTAACCCTTCCAATGGTATCAATACTTGCACTGTCTGCTACAGAAAGTGCTGGATTCTTACTATTATTCGATTTGCATTGTAATAATACGACCAATAGTAAAAGAAAAATAATTTTTGTAATTGTTTTCATTCGAATATTTTTTAGTTTATTTATAATTATATATAGTTAAGTTATTATAATCTCAAATAAAACAAACCATTTAAAGCTATATATATAATAAATACCATTATCCAAATTGCGGAGATATTGAATGCAAATGTTCCTATTTCAAAATTTCCAAGTCTTTTAGATGATGACAAAAAATCGGCACTGCCATTTTTAGAGGCCGGTATCTGGTAAATAGGTTCCATATTTCTGATTACCTTATTATTAAAAATTGTAAATGTTTCTAAAGATTTTCTTTTCAATACCAGTTCTGAAAGACTGTTATTTATATTTTGGTCTTTAAAATTTATAAAATTTGTCACATTGCCACATTTTCTTACCAAATCATGCGATATGCTGTCTTTCAACTTACATGTTTGTTTTATTCTCTTTAGCAATGCAGCACTTAATATATCCAAATCTTTTTCTATTTTTTGCTGATTTTTTGAAACCGTTAAAAAATTTGACAATTCATCTTTTTTTTTAAAAGGCATTATTTCATTTAAAACTTCAATTCCGTTTTTAATTAATAATAGATTATCAATATTTGAGGATGTATTTATTTGTCTTTTAGAATTAAATATTGCTTTTTTAATTTCAGGTATTAGGATTAAATAATTGAATTTATCATTGCTTTCAATTTTCTCTAAATTAAAAAAAAGTTTCTGGTAATCGTTATATTCAAACTGAGAAACAACAAGTGCTTC
>CAVSGB010000297.1:0-12977 GCA_963726845.1 uncultured Bacteroidota bacterium
ATCAATAATTTTTTTATTTGCAAGAATCCAATGATCGGTATTTGACATATAACATTGATTCAATACCTTCAGGACTAACTCCTTATGGTGTTGATAGTGTGGGAAATGGTACACCAATGCCCAAATATTGGTTTTATACATTTCCTACAAAATTTAAGTAATTTTTAATGGTTGCGAAATAAAAGCTTATTGAAATGAAAATAAATCTAATTTGTACATTTCTTTTAATTAACGTTAGGTCCTAATCAATTAAATATATTTGTTATGAACGGGAAAAATAATTTAAAGTTCGGATGTAAATCAAAAATTACTTTCTTCTTTCTGGGAATTATGTCAACAATATGGTTTCTAATTAGGGTGATCCCCAAACCAAGCAGATCAAATTATCCTTGTATGAGAGCAGCAGCCCCATTTATGTCTGCTTTTATTCTGTACTTACTGGGATTAACTGCAACACTTGTTTGTTTCAGAAAATATAAAACAAGTTTCCTGCAATCGAAATTTATGTTATCATTTGTTTTTGTAGCAATTGCCTTATTTTCATTCACAAAAAGCACAACAAATCAACTTCAATTAGTTGAATTAAATAGTTTTGTACCAAATGCTCCGGTTGGTGTTGCGAAAGGTATTTATCCGGGCAGGGTTGTATGGGTACACGATCCGAGTGCTGTAAATCAATCGTATGATACTTTAAATACTGCAACTGATGATTATTGGGACAATGATGTCAATAATAACCAGAAAATTATTGATTCTATGTTAAATGCAGGTATTGAACAAATTGCTGGTCAATCAAATATTAATGATGCATGGGACGCAATATTTAAATATTTTAATAATAGCCATGGGAAAGGAAATATTGGTTATACGGTAGGCGAAAATATTGCTGTAAAAATAAATCTTGTTATATCTGGCGAAACAAAAAATGAGGTAAATGCTTCTCCACAATTATGCCTTTCCCTTTTAAAACAACTTATAGAAGTTGTTGGTGTTAATCAACAAGATATTTGGTTTGGCGATACATACAAAACATTTCAGGACGTATATTGGAATAAATGTCATAGTGTCTATCCCAATGTTCATTATGTTGATGGCACTGGCGTTAACGGTAGGGAAAAAACGGTACCTTCTTCAGGGCAATTATTAGTTTTCAGTGATGGTATCGAAACTTCGTCCATTCCGCAACATTATATTGATGCATCTTATTTCATAAACATGCCTTGTTTAAAAACACATAATGAAGGAGGTATTACACTCACTGCTAAAACACATCAGGGTTCAGTCCTGCAATCAGGAACCGCACCTGAAAACCAATCAGCTCAGTTTATGCATCCATACTTACCTGCAGATAACCCTGGATACGGCAAATACAGGCACTTTGTAGATTATATGGGGCATAAAGATTTAGGAGGGAAAACATTGTTGTTTATTGTAGATGGACTTTGGGCAGGTGAAAATTTTTGGGGTTATATTTGGAAATGGCAAATGGCGCCTTTCAATAATCAATATCCGGCTTCTCTTTTTATCTCACAAGATCACGTTGCTATTGATGCGGTTTGTTTTGATTTTTTATTAGAGGAATATGCAAGGATGCCCTCAGATGAAAAATATCCCTATATTTTAGGTACAGATGATTATCTATTGCAAGCTGCAGATTCTTCTTATTGGCCTTCAGGTTTAAAATATAATCCTGAAGGAAATGGAATTCCTATAGGCAGCCTGGGTGTATATGAACATTGGAATAATTCAATTAATAAGCAATACAGCCGTAATTTGGGCATTGGAAATGGTATTGAATTGAAGTCGAATGAAGTTATTACGTCAGTTCGCCCGTTAAACTTAAATCCAGAAATTGAAATTTACCCAAATCCTTTTTCAAAACAAGTACATATTAAATTAAACCAAGAAGTATTAAGTAAAGTAAAACTAAATATTTACAATTTTAATGGACAATTAATTTTTCAATCAAATATTCAAAATAATGGGTTCGTTTGGAAAGGAACTGATCAATCAGGTAAAAATGTTAAACCGGGTGCATATATTGTAAGTATTGCAAATAATAAGGTTATAGCTTTAAAAAATTTAATTTATTTGGGTAATTAGTATAAAAACCATAGGACATTAAATTAACTTACTAAATTTCAACAATTATGAAATTAACAAAAGTTAAAATAGGGGTATTGCCATTTGAATTTTACAATTTCATTTGATCCCTGACAGTTGTGGTAAAAAGATAGGAAGGACATGACATTGCTAATTTGGAAATAATATTGGTTGATTAAACAGGCGTACCATCAAATATGGGCAAAGTAAAAATTATTTTGATCAAAAATATAACCATTGAAATAACAAATACTGAAAAAGAAATTTATGACGTAATCCAAAATAGTATCAAGATAACTGAAGAAAAGATCAGTTTAATTTGTGACCAAATTTACCAGACGAAAAATTTTGCTGAAATAAGGGCATTGGAAAAAAGGTTGCCAAGATTGAAGAAACAATCAAAAGATTTATTAAGAGAAAGTTGGAAAATAATAAGAAGGAACCTTAATAATCAATTGAAAAGAAAAAATAAACATAGTACAATGTAACAGTCGTACGTAAATCATTTTTTGCCACTTTTTCTTTCTTTGCTGAAAATTATGAAGTTGGGTTTGCAACCATATTACAACATACTAAACCCAGGATTGCTTGTGAGTCGGTTGATGCGGAACTTCATACTGGGGTTTATTTTTATTTATAGTTTTGCTAGTTGTTTGTTTATCATAGATAACAGCAACTCTCTTTCTATTGGCTTGCAAATAAAATCGTCAAAACCTGCTTTTTTCGCTTTGTCCCTATCATCAGAAAAAGCGTATGCACTTTGTGCAATTATGGGTAAGCCAGGCCTCATTTTTTTTATCAGCTTTGTAGCTTCAAAACCATCCATTACAGCCATTTTTAAATCCATCAATATTATTTGTATTCCCGGATGAGCTTTTACCATAACTATAGCAACTTGTCCATTATTGGCAAAAAATAAGTTGGCTTTTTCTTTTTCTAAAACCCTTTTAAATAAAAGCATCGAATATTGATCATCTTCTACTATTAATATATTTACAGATTGCAGGTTGCTTTTCAAACTTGTTATTATCGGTGTTTTGCCTTGGATAGCTTTTGCTAATTTGCAAGGAATATTAAAGTAAAAAGTTGTGCCTTTGCCCAATTCTGACTCTACCCATATTTTGCCACCGAGCTTTTCAACGAATGCCTTTGAGATGGAAAGCCCTAACCCTGTTCCTTCATAGCCATGGGTGTTTGACATTTCGCCCTGGATGAACCGTTCAAAAATAATCTCTTTCTGGCTTTCAGGGATACCCTTGCCCGTATCTTGAACATAAAATTCTAACAAAGACGTTGCGTGCAAAGTCTCTACGATTTTGTAACCAAAATCAATGAACCCGGATTTTGTAAATTTTAGCGAGTTTTTTAACAGGTTACTCAGGATCTGGGTTAATTTTGTTTCGTCAGTTTCTATTTCACATAGTTCATCGGAAAGTTCTGTGTTATATTTCAAATTTAAGCATTTCTCTTCTGCTTCGGGTTTAAAAAAAGCATAAAGCTGTTTAAGCAAATGGTTAACATTTATTTCTTTAGAAGAAATTTCAATTTGCCCGGATTCAATTTTTGAGATGTCTATAATATCATTGATAATGCTGATCATCCGTTGCCCACCTTGTTCAATAACCTTAATGAATTCTTTTTGCTGCTCACCAGAGAGTTCAGGGTTTTTCAGCAACTCTGCAAAACCAATGATACTATTCATTGGGGTGCGTATTTCGTGGCTCATATTTTGAAGAAATGCCGTTTTGAGACGGTTGCTTTCTTCAGCCCTTTCTTTGGCTTGCTGCAATTCATCATTGGTCTGTTGAAGTTCTTCGTTTATTTGCCAATATTCTTCATTTTGGGCTTCAATTTCCTGTTTTTGTTCCTGTAATAAAATCTCGGCGTGTTTGTGTTCGGTGATGTCGGTTGTAATGGCTATCATCCCACTGATAATACCGGCTTTGTCCCGTAATGGGATTTTAGACACCAACAACCAAATTTGTTTGCCATCCGGGCCAATCCCTTCTTCTTCTTTGTTTATTATTGACTGGCCATCCCGGATGACTATCTGGTCATCAACAAAATATTTTTCCGCCCACTCTTTTGAAGTGACCTCGAAATCTGTCTTACCAATAATTTCTGTACCACCTAGCCCTAAACTGGACAAGTGTCCCGCCATGCTGGATAAATGTAATTTGTTGGCTATAATTTTACGATAACCCCTGTCTTTAACAAAAATAGCGCTTGGCAGGTTATCAATTAAAGTTTGAAGTATAGTCCGTTCCTTTATTATTGTTTCTTCTGCCCGTTTGCGTTCAGTGATATCTTTAATTATTCCGTCATAGGAAATAAGTTCCCCATTTGGAACTGTGTTTAGGCACCAAGGTATCACTAATCCAGCGTATGCCCCCATCCTTATGGATTATCCGATGTTCAATGGAATATATATCTTTTCCTTCAAGAAGTTTCTCAAAACTACCGGTAACCAACTCCCTCTCTTCAGGAACAACCATGTTGATCCACAGGTATGGGTCCGATTCAAATTCTTGTGCCGAATACCCGGTTACAGCTATACACGCTTCACTGTGGTATGTCTCAATTGCTTTACCATCTTTAACTTTGACAGTATATAAATAATCTGTAATACCTTCTACAATTCTTTTATACCGTTCTTCATTTTCTTCAGCCTTAGCGGTTACATTCGATAATTCTTCGACCAGCTGCTGAAGTACTTCGTTCATTTGCAAATAATATTCATTCTGCTTCCTGATTTCTTCATTTTTTTCCTTTAATGTAAATTCTGCCAGGATACGATGGGTAATATCCCTGGATATACCAAACGTCCCGATTATTTTTCCTCTCTCGTCACGTAATGGGAGTTTAACTGTAGAAACCCATGAATCGGATTGGTCATTCCACGTCTCTTTTTCTTCTTTGTATACCGATTGCCCTGTACGAATTATCATTTGCTCATCGTCAAATGCCTGACGGGCATGCCCTTCAGAAAAAAAATCAAAGTCTGTCTTGCCCACAGCTTGTTCAGGGTTACTCAATTTAAAATATTGGGCTTGTGCTTTATTTATTCTAATAAACCTGTTCTCCTTATCTTTAAAATAGATGTGGTCGGGGATATTGTCCATGAGGGCATTGGTAAAAGTACGTTCATAGAGATGGGCCTTTTCCTGCTTGGCTTCATCGATAATTTTATTGATATACTTTGACCCCAGAAGTCGTTTTAAAATGTGTATCATATTATATTTTATGAACATAAAAATGTAACGACCCAAGAAAATCGAGGATTTAAAGGTTTATTGAGGCAGTTAAAAGTATACCTATTTTTATTAATTTACAAAATTTGAGAAGTAACTTTTAAAAAAAGTTGCAGAGATATGTTTGTTGCAGAATAGTTAAACACAATCCAGCGAGCCCTAAACGTTTATATTAAAATAGGCAGACTAAAAAATCAATCGAAGACTGCTACTTAATTAAGCGAAGTTTCATACTTCGTTTAGGTTGGGATTAATTTTTCTCACGATATAATTTCTCACCAATTTTTCCGCGATCACCCAAAGCCCGGCCCTTTATTAACCAAGAAATACCAAAAGAGAATAGAGCTAATGCCTCAAACACTAATGTTGAATAAGAAACTTTAAGCTTCGCAAAAACAGGCACCATTATAATGAAAATTAAAATTAAATATCCACAGGTTTTATAAATTCTATTCTCATTAAAAAAAACTAACGGGGAATTTTATCATTTAATATCGGCCAGAGGCCGGCATAAGATGTCGTAGTGAAGACGCTACGCCGAACTTGGGGTATCTTGCAGGTATAATCGTTGTGTACAATTGCATTGATAACAGCTTCAAGCAAGGCAACAGGATTCCATAAGCGTCTATTAATGCGTTCTTTGGTTGTTTTAGTAGCAAAGGTTTTATTTTCAAGTTCTGGTTTTACAGGACTTGCTTTGTAGCTTTAATGAGGGAACAATAACCATATTCATTATTTTCAATCAATTCGACCCTGTTAATGCCTTTGTATTTGACTACTTTAATTGAAGTTCCATTACTATCGGCAATCATATAGGCAACATAATTAAAAACGCCATCGGTATTGAGCAGCTTCAAATAATTGATTCACAAATGTATGTAATTCTGGAAGCAGATTCTTTTTTAGGTAAATTTCCGACATAAGTTATGTACCAATTAAAATTTGTGCATAAAGCGGTTCAAGTCTAACTAAATTATTTACCAATTCACTTTTATCTCTTTTACACTTGAATAAATTCCTTTTAAATATTTACTTTTGAATTAATTATTTAAAAGGAATAGCGATGAGTGATAATACATATCCAAACTTTGCTGGTAAACATATCTTAATTGCTGAAGATGTTGTTATTAATTTCAAACTATTGGAAAATTATCTTAGTAAAACAAATGCAACAATTTATTGGGCAAAAAATGGAGTTGAAGCAGTTGATATTTCTATCAAATACGATCTCGATTTAGTTCTCATGGATATTAGGATGCCAGAAATGGATGGAATTTCTGCTACAAAATTGATTAGGATGTATTATCCAGATCTTCCAATAATTGCTCAAACAGCATTTACTTCAAAAGAGGATATTGAGAATATTATGAATGCAAGTATTAACGAGTATATGGCAAAACCAATTAATGGTACTGAACTTTTGAATATTTTAAAGAAATATTTAAATGAATAGGTTATAATAGGTATTGAAAATACTTGTTGAAACAATTTATTTCCATCTCCAAAAATAATATTCAGTATTTGACTTGATAAGCCAGTAAAAACAATAAAATAAATTCAGTATAAAGAATAATATTTCTGAAAGGTTATTTGAAAATGTTTCTTTGGCAAATGAAAATTGTTGATCATTTTTATTTGATTCTGATAACAATATGCTGCCAAATAATTAATAGAACCTTCGATGAAACCCTCTTCTGCCCAACTCAATTCCCATCTGAATACCTACATAGTTATTTGTCCCATTTCCAGTATAATTATATACCGCTGCAATAATAAAATGGTAAATATTTAGTCCTAATTGTGGTTCAAAACCAAAGTTTGTATTAGTGTTAATAGTGTTTACATTATTGCCATAAATATTTGAAGATACAGTATTCGAATACATTATAAACATGCCAAGCCCCAAGCCTATAAAAGGCCTGACAAATCCTGACGAAAAATAATAATTTCCTGTCATCAATACTGGAACTATTCTTGTTGGGGTTACATTGGCCGAATTGTAATTAACATTACCAGAACCAATAATATCATCTTCAAATTTGAAACCAAGCGAAAGATTTTCATTAACATTAAAACGTGGCTCTACATAAAACCCGTATCCATTACTGGCGTTGTTATAAGTTGGAAAATCAAATGCAAAACCACAGTTTATTCTAAACGGGTCAGAATCCATATCCTGT
Source organism: uncultured Bacteroidota bacterium (assembly GCA_963726845.1). Classification (GTDB taxonomy): domain Bacteria; phylum Bacteroidota; class Bacteroidia; order Bacteroidales; family DTGW01; genus CAVSGB01. The sequence continues at coordinate 7,535 of CAVSGB010000297.1, forward strand.
GAATATAATGGCATATTCATAGATAAAAGGAATACGGTTGCAGTTATTAATAAATTTCTCATGGCATTTTTTTATTTTTTATAATTCAAAATTGATGCCATTCAATATCATTAATAAAATTATTGTTAGTTAAATAGTTGTAAATTTGACTTCAATGAAAATTTACAACTATTTAACTAACAATAATTTTATTAATGATATCTAATGGCATCAATTTTGAATTATAAAAAATAAAAAAATGCCATGAGAAATTTATTAATAACTGCAACCGTATTCCTTTTATCTATGAATATGCCATTATATTCACAGGATATGGATTCTGACCCGTTTAGAATAAACTGTGGTTTTGCATTTGATTTTCCAACTTATAACAACGCCAGTAATGGATACGGGTTTTATGTAGAGCCACGTTTTAATGTTAATGAAAATCTTTCGCTTGGTTTCAAATTTGAAGATGATATTATTGGTTCTGGTAATGTTAATTACAATTCGGCCAATGTAACCCCAACAAGAATAGTTCCAGTATTGATGACAGGAAATTATTATTTTTCGTCAGGATTTGTCAGGCCTTTTATAGGCTTGGGGCTTGGCATGTTTATAATGTATTCGAATACTGTATCTTCAAATATTTATGGCAATAATGTAAACACTATTAACACTAATACAAACTTTGGTTTTGAACCACAATTAGGACTAAATATTTACCATTTTATTATTGCAGCGGTATATAATTATACTGGAAATGGGACAAATAACTATGTAGGTATTCAGATGGGAATTGAGTTGGGCAGAAGAGGGTTTCATCGAAGGTTCTATTAATTATTTGGCAGCATATTGTTATCAGAATCAAATGAAAATTATCAACAATTTTCATTTGCCAAAGAAACATTTTCAAATAACCTTTCAGAAATATTATTCTTTATACTGAATTTATTTTATTGTTTTTACTGGCTTATCAAGTCAAATACTGAATATTATTTTTGGAGATGGAAATAAATTGTTTCAACAAGTATTTTCAATACCTATTATAACCTATTCATTTAAATATTTCTTTAAAATATTCAAAAGTTCAGTACCATTAATTGGTTTTGCCATATACTCGTTAATACTTGCATTCATAATATTCTCAATATCCTCTTTTGAAGTAAATGCTGTTTGAGCAATTATTGGAAGATCTGGATAATACATCCTAATCAATTTTGTAGCAGAAATTCCATCCATTTCTGGCATCCTAATATCCATGAGAACTAAATCGAGATCGTATTTGATAGAAATATCAACTGCTTCAACTCCATTTTTTGCCCAATAAATTGTTGCATTTGTTTTACTAAGATAATTTTCCAATAGTTTGAAATTAATAACAACATCTTCAGCAATTAAGATATGTTTACCAGCAAAGTTTGGATATGTATTATCACTCATCGCTATTCCTTTTAAATAATTAATTCAAAAGTAAATATTTAAAAGGAATTTATTCAAGTGTAAAAGAGATAAAAGTGAATTGGTAAATAATTTAGTTAGACTGAACCGCTTTATGCACAAATTTTAATTGGTACATAACTTATGTCGGAAATTTACCTAAAAAAAGAATCTGCTTCCAGAATTACATACATTTGTGAATCAATTATTTGAAGCTGCTCAATACCGATGGCGTTTTTAATTATGTTGCCTATATGATTGCCGATAGTAATGGAACTTCAATTAAAGTAGTCAAATACAAAGGCATTAACAGGGTCGAATTGATTGAAAATAATGAATATGGTTATTGTTCCCTCATTAAAGCTACAAAGCAAGTCCTGTAAAACCAGAACTTGAAAATAAAACCTTTGCTACTAAAACAACCAAAGAACGCATTAATAAACGCTTATGGAATCCTGTTGCCTTGCTTGAAGCTGTTATCAATGCAATTGTACACAACGATTATACCTGCAAGATACCCCAAGTTCGGCGTAGCGTCTTCACTACGACATCTTATGCCGGCCTCTGGCCGATATTAAATGATAAAATTCCCCGTTAGTTTTTTTTAATGAGAATAGAATTTATAAAACCTGTGGATATTTAATTTTAATTTTCATTATAATGGTGCCTGTTTTTGCGAAGCTTAAAGTTTCTTATTCAACATTAGTGTTTGAGGCATTAGCTCTATTCTCTTTTGGTATTTCTTGGTTAATAAAGGGGCCGGGCTTTGGGTGATCGCGGAAAAATTGGTGAGAAATTATATCGTGAGAAAAATTAATCCCAACCTAAACGAAGTATGAAACTTCGCTTAATTAAGTAGCAGTCTTCGATTGATTTTTTAGTCTGCCTATTTTAATATAAACGTTTAGGGCTCGCTGGATTGTGTTTAACTATTCTGCAACAAACATATCTCTGCAACTTTTTTTAAAAGTTACTTCTCAAATTTTGTAAATTAATAAAAATAGGTATACTTTTAACTGCCTCAATAAACCTTTAAATCCTCGATTTTCTTGGGTCGTTACATTTTTATGTTCATAAAATATAATATGATACACATTTTAAAACGACTTCTGGGGTCAAAGTATATCAATAAAATTATCGATGAAGCCAAGCAGGAAAAGGCCCATCTCTATGAACGTACTTTTACCAATGCCCTCATGGACAATATCCCCGACCACATCTATTTTAAAGATAAGGAGAACAGGTTTATTAGAATAAATAAAGCACAAGCCCAATATTTTAAATTGAGTAACCCTGAACAAGCTGTGGGCAAGACAGACTTTGATTTTTTTTCTGAAGGGCATGCCCGTCAGGCATTTGACGATGAGCAAATGATAATTCGTACAGGGCAATCGGTATACAAAGAAGAAAAAGAGACGTGGAATGACCAATCCGATTCATGGGTTTCTACAGTTAAACTCCCATTACGTGACGAGAGAGGAAAAATAATCGGGACGTTTGGTATATCCAGGGATATTACCCATCGTATCCTGGCAGAATTTACATTAAAGGAAAAAAATGAAGAAATCAGGAAGCAGAATGAATATTATTTGCAAATGAACGAAGTACTTCAGCAGCTGGTCGAAGAATTATCGAATGTAACCGCTAAGGCTGAAGAAAATGAAGAACGGTATAAAAGAATTGTAGAAGGTATTACAGATTATTTATATACTGTCAAAGTTAAAGATGGTAAAGCAATTGAGACATACCACAGTGAAGCGTGTATAGCTGTAACCGGGTATTCGGCACAAGAATTTGAATCGGACCCATACCTGTGGATCAACATGGTTGTTCCTGAAGAGAGGGAGTTGGTTACCGGTAGTTTTGAGAAACTTCTTGAAGGAAAAGATATATATTCCATTGAACATCGGATAATCCATAAGGATGGGGGCATACGCTGGATTAGTGATACCTTGGTGCCTAAACACGGCCCAAATGGGGAACTTATTTCCTATGACGGAATAATTAAAGATATCACTGAACGCAAACGGGCAGAAGAAACAATAATAAAGGAACGGACTATACTTCAAACTTTAATTGATAACCTGCCAAGCGCTATTTTTGTTAAAGACAGGGGTTATCGTAAAATTATAGCCAACAAATTACATTTATCCAGCATGGCGGGACACTTGTCCAGTTTAGGGCTGTGGTACAGAAATTATTGGTAAGACAGATTTCGAGGTCACTTCAAAAGAGTGGGCGGAAAAATATTTTGTTGATGACCAGATAGTCATCCGGGATGGCCAGTCAATAATAAACAAAGAAGAAGAAGGGATTGGCCCGGATGGCAAACAAATTTGGTTGTTGGTGTCTAAAATCCCATTACGGGACAAAGCCGGTATTATCAGTGGGATGATAGCCATTACAACCGACATCACCGAACACAAACACGCCGAGATTTTATTACAGGAACAAAAACAGGAAATTGAAGCCCAAAATGAAGAATATTGGCAAATAAACGAAGAACTTCAACAGACCAATGATGAATTGCAGCAAGCCAAAGAAAGGGCTGAAGAAAGCAACCGTCTCAAAACGGCATTTCTTCAAAATATGAGCCACGAAATACGCACCCCAATGAATAGTATCATTGGTTTTGCAGAGTTGCTGAAAAACCCTGAACTCTCTGGTGAGCAGCAAAAAGAATTCATTAAGGTTATTGAACAAGGTGGGCAACGGATTATCAGCATTATCAATGATATTATAGACATCTCAAAAATTGAATCCGGGCAAATTGAAATTTCTTCTAAAGAAATAAATGTTAACCATTTGCTTAAACAGCTTTATGCTTTTTTTAAACCCGAAGCAGAAGAGAAATGCTTAAATTTGAAATATAACACAGAACTTTCCGATGAACTATGTGAAATAGAAACTGACGAAACAAAATTAACCCAGATCCTGAGTAACCTGTTAAAAAACTCGCTAAAATTTACAAAATCCGGGTTCATTGATTTTGGTTACAAAATCGTAGAGACTTTGCACGCAACGTCTTTGTTAGAATTTTATGTTCAAGATACGGGCAAGGGTATCCCTGAAAGCCAGAAAGAGATTATTTTTGAACGGTTCATCCAGGGCGAAATGTCAAACACCCATGGCTATGAAGGAACAGGGTTAGGGCTTTCCATCTCAAAGGCATTCGTTGAAAAGCTCGGTGGCAAAATATGGGTAGAGTCAGAATTGGGCAAAGGCACAACTTTTTACTTTAATATTCCTTGCAAATTAGCAAAAGCTATCCAAGGCAAAACACCGATAATAACAAGTTTGAAAAGCAACCTGCAATCTGTAAATATATTAATAGTAGAAGATGATCAATATTCGATGCTTTTATTTAAAAGGGTTTTAGAAAAAGAAGAGGCCAACGAATTTTTTGCCAATAATACAAGTCGTTATAAGTTATGGTAAAAGCTCATCCGGGAATACAAATAATATTGATGGATTTAAAAATGGCTGTAATGGATGGTTTTGAAGCTACAAAGCTGATAAAAAAAATGAGGCCTGGCTTACCCAGAATCGCACAAAGTGCATACGCTTTTTCTGATGATAGGGACAAAGCGAAAAAAGCAGGTTTTGACGATTTTATTTGCAAGCCAATAGAAAGAGAGTTGCTGTTATCTATGATAAACAAACAACTAGCAAAACTATAAATAAAAATAAACCCAGTATGAAGTCTCGCATAACTGACTCACAAGCAATCCTGGGTTTAGTATGTTGTAATATGGTTGCAAACCCAACTTCATAATTTTCAGCAAGAAAAGAAAAAGTGGCAAAAATGATTTACGTACGACTGTTACATTGTACTATGTTTATTTTTTCTTTTCAATTGATTATTAAGGTTCCTTCTTATTATTTTCCAACTTTCTCTTAATAAATCTTTTGATTGTTTCTTCAATCTTGGCAACCTTTTTTCCAATCCCCTTATTTCAGCAAAATTTTTCGTCTGGTAAATTTGGTCACAAATTAAACTGATCTTTTCTTCAGTTATCTTGAT
>CAVSGB010000298.1:0-6422 GCA_963726845.1 uncultured Bacteroidota bacterium
GTTCCGGTGTCAGTTTCCCATATTTTGTTTTAACAGGAATTAATTTGCAACCCGTAAACCTTTCGGGCGCTCCACATTCATCGACATGTATGTGCGATGTTTCAGCGCATATTATTGAATGAAATGGTTCACATAATGAAGCCAGCGAAATTACATTCGCGGCAGTACCGGAAAAAACAAAATATACATCCAGGTCGCAACCAAAAAGCAGCCTGAATTTTTCTTCCGCCGTTCTTGTAATTTCATCATCACCATAACCGATAGTATGACCAGTATTGGCTTTTGATAATGCTTCCATAATTATTGGATGCACACCTGAATTATTATCACTGGCAAAGCTTTTGGCCATAATGAATTTGTTTTTTTACTTTTTATAAATTAATTTATGAGTTTCACAAATCTTAATAGTTTGAATTTTCAGCAAATACATGCCTTCCCTGATGTTCAAATTTGACAATCGGAAATTAACAGTTGCAGAATTATAAGGTTTAAAAGTAAATATAAGTTTTCCGCTTAAATCGATCAATTGTACCGATTTAATTTTGTCAGGTGCCTTAATATCAATATTAACAATATCTGAAGCAGGATTTGGATATACAGAACATTTTGACATTGAAACTTCAGTAACTATGATTGGTTTAACGTATGCCGAATCATCGCCAAACGGGGAACCATACATTAGCCTTGATGTCCGCCAATATGCCGGGTCATTGGGATCGCTGTTGGGATTTTTGTCCTTTGAAACCAGCGAATATCCTGTGCTTTGAACATTTGTTGGCCAGGGAGAGGACACACCATAAGTAACACTGATTAATACTGAATCGTTTTCATCGAACAACACTATTTGTTCACCATCATTGGAGAGATTGCCGGAATATTCTCCAGTCGGTTTCATCCCGTAAAGATATTCGAAGCCATTGCGGTTCGAGCAAATTACGACAAACCTGTGCGGATTAATAATAGTACCTTTTGGAAAAGTATATGTGACTGCACTGTCAAGCCTTAGCCCGCCAAGGTCAATACCTTTATCGCCAATATTTTTCAATTCGATAAACTCTAAATCCTTTTGTCCCTGTGAACCATATTGTATAGGATCGTATTGAATTTCCGTAATCCTTAGATTTTTTCTGTTCTGTTTATTTGAGAAAACTATTTCATGTATAGGGCTCCAGTTATTACCATCCACTACACGTGCTTTTAAATCCAATGGATATGGAATATTAACAGGTGTGTTTTCGAATGCTTCTATTGCTGTTGAATTTACCCCTCCGCCTACAACTCGCGGATCGCTTCCATCTAAAGTATAGAGTATTTTTCCGGCAACATCCGAACTGGCCAGGGTTATATTTATGGGTTCATTTAAATTGTAAATCTGGGTATCAATCAATATACCATCTTTATATATTTGAGGAGCTTCTGCATCACCATAAAGATCAACATTGCTTAATTGTTTTATTACAATAGGTGTGCGCAATTTTATAAACTTATTGGCTTCCTTATTAACAGCCGGTATCCAGTCATCGTCTTTTGTCCTGGGCCTTCCAATAGATGAATGGGAATCGCCCCATCTGGCCGACTCTCCGATAACTGCCATATTTATTTGATTTGCCCTGCCTAACCAACGATTTTCGGAAGGATTTACTGTGAACAGGCCGTTATTGTTTAAAGCCTTGTAAGCCCTGTCGGCAAATCGCAGCCTGTATTCAGCATTATCACAAAGTTTAAAATGAAGCCACTGGGGATTAAACTCACTAAACTCAGTAATTATCATCTGATTTGGATCTGTCGATGGAAGATTGCCAATGTTAACCCGGTTTTCATTTACACCAAGTGTGATACTGAGCCCTACACCAATATCGGATTGCATTGTATGTTCAGCATCGTGGGATATAAAAACAAAACCTTCGCGAGTACGGTTTCTGTTTTTTAAAGCGAAAAAATTATTTACACTCTTATTATTTCCAAATGCGGTCACTGGTGCATCGAAATTTCCCGTATAAAAAATATTTAACATGTAATCAATAAGGTTATCAATATCCACAAGTGTTTCGAGCGATGTATCCACACGGCCTTTGCTGTCAAGGCCCTGAACTTTATAGTACGCGTCATTTGTTTTAAACCCTGATTTGCATAAGTTCCAAACTTTATTCCACTCATAAGTAGTTCCATCGGTTGCTTCGATTCCGGGATATGAAAAATTGTCTTCGATATTGGTTTTGATAACATCAAAATCTTCCTTTTTACCACCCATGTACGAAGCACCAAAATATGCTTCTGGCCTTTCTTCAGTTTGAAAGAGCCCCCAGTACATCCCATCGACAAAAAGCTGGCAATACCGGCTACGTGTATAGGGTTGCCCCGCTGCGCCCTGAGCATCGCGGGAGAACACATCGCGCGTGAAAGTGTAATGCTCATCATTATAATAGCTCCAGGAATAATTTTGTGCACAACGAAGATCGAAGTTTTCAAATTCATTTACGCCTTCATTATCAAACAGTGGATAGTTTAATTTTTTCAGTCCGTAATCACTTCTCATGAAAATCCGGAAAGCATGTTTCGGGTTGTCATTGTGCCTGCTCCAGCCTCCCCTGATCCTCAAACCTGCATTGACTGAAAACCCGGTTCCGTCCTGTTTTAACAATTCAACTGATGCAGGCCTTTCCCATGCCTGGCCGTGATAGCTCGCATTAACATATATACCGCTTGCAGGGTCAAATAAGTTTTTCACGTCGGTCACAATTGAGAAAGTTGGCACTGCAAGCAAGGCGCTGTCTATTTTTGCTTTATAGCGGGAATCGTTTATTACACGAGGGTCCATGTCATAATCTATCATCTGGCCAATATTGCTGTCGAAATTTGGTTTTGGCCAGATCCCGCCGGGAGCGGTTTGCTTTTTAACGGCTGCTGTAAAAATATAGGTATGCGATTCTGAATTTGATATTTGAAAACCTGTCTTCACTACTGCAGCCCTGATAACTACTGCCGGAGTTTTTGGCCTGTTTTTAAAAATGTTTGTGTCGATATGCAGTTTCAAGGGCGATTGTCCTGCTAACGCTGTTTTTGAATTTGACGGCTCTGAACAATCGAAGGTATATTTTATTGTGTCGCCTGCATTTCCTGAAGATGTGATCACAATATCGAAACCTGAAGAAAAATAGCCCCCGGTTTTGTCGAATTTTGTTACAGGCCCGTTTACCAGATTCTCACTGGTTTCAATTTTTGCATCAAAATAAAAACCCGGACTGTTTTTCCCGGTAGTATAGCATTGCACGGCAATAATATTTGTGCCGTCGATAATTGCAGAATTTGATTTAAATATTTCAATTACTTCTTCATCGCTTACATTATGCGATGCAGTGGCTACTGAATCGAACCCGTCGGTTAGAGGAACATTTCTTTCAATTACAATCTGGCCATTAATCCACATCCTGAAGCCATCTTCATAATCGGCTGTCACGATAAGTTTATTAAACAGGCTGTCGGTTGTTGATATATTTACTTTCTTCCTTAAATAAACGGATGTATATCCGTTTTTCATATCCGAAAGAAGTGTGCCATCATCACCATTCCCATAGCAAAATGGTGCAGTCCCTGATGTCCAGTTACTATCGTTATAATTTAAAATTTGCCACGCGCTTTCACCTCCGATTGGAGCTTCTGTCCCTTTGAAATATTCCCATTCGCTGCCAAAAGGTATTACAACCTGGGCTTGAATATTCGAACAAAATATAAATAATATAACCAGTACAACATTAAAAAGCTTTCGCATAATAATAATAATGATTTTTGCAAAGATAAAGAAGTGCAGGATTACTATTGAATATTTCTTCTGATAGTTAATTCTAATTTGACAGATTAAAATATTCGTTGATTTTTCTAATATGTCAATATAATATTATTTTTCTGAAAGGATCAAACCCTGATAACGTCAGTTAAGAATAATTTATTTAAGGCTAAAGACCTGACATTTTTTCTTACCCAAATTGATGTTCAATATTTATTGTTATTTAAATTCTGATTCGCGGGTCGAGCCAAGAATATAAGATATCGACAATTAAATTTACAAAGATAAAGACAATTGAAATGAGCAATACAGTTCCCATTACAACCGGCAAATCGAAATTCTGAAGTGCACTGACCATTACATAACCCAATCCTTTCCAGCCAAAAATATATTCGACAAAAATGACACCTGCCATCATGGATGCAAACCAACCACTAATTGAAGTAATAACGGGGTTCAATGCATTCTTAAGTGCATGGCGCCAAATTACTTGTGCTTCTGAAAGTCCTTTTGCATAAGCTGTCCGAATATAATCCTGTGACAATACATCGAGCAATGAATTTCGCGTAAGCTGTGTAACAACAGAAAGAGGCCTGATGCCCAGTGTAAATGCAGGTAAAATAAGGTTTTTCAGCATTAAATGGCCCCCATTTCCAAAATCGTCGATTTCATAAAGGTTCCCGGTAAGGTTAAGTCCTGTGTAGTTGCCTAAGACAAAAGCGAATAGCCATCCAATCAATATCGCGGCAAAAAAAGAGGGCAACGACATTCCCAGCGATGTAATAGTTAATAATGTCTTGTCCTGCCATTTATTGTAATTGACAGCAGATAAAATTCCCAGGCCAATTCCAACAAGCGACGCAAAAACAATGGAAACCAATGCAAGTATAAAAGTCGCAGGCAAAGCCCCGAAAATAATTTGTGAAATGTCGCGCTGGTTTTGATACGACCGCCTCAAATATGGCATCTTTAAAACTATTTCATGCGATTTTCCAATCGGCAAAATTTGTTTGAAAGGTTTGTAAATATTTTTGTCAAGATAAAAAAAGCCCAGCTTATTTTCAGTATTAAATAAAGCTATAGGCGATAAATCATTAAAATATTTTAAGTATCGGATTATTACAGGCTTGTCGAGGCCTAAATCTTTGTGAACGGCAGCTACAGAAACGCTGTCGGCACGCTGCCCAAGCACCATCCGTGCAGGATCGCCGGGAATTACATTAAACAAAACGAATATAAGCGTTGCTACACCAAACAAAATTCCGATGCCATATAAAAGCCTTCTGAGAATGTATATTAACATTGGATGTCTGTATTAGGTGTTGGGCATTAAGTGTTAGGCATTAGGTGTTAGGTATTAGGAGGTTGCAACTAATTCTTTTTCCCCTCATTGTTTATATTAATTATTCATTACTCCTTGTTCCTTGTTCCTTGTTCTTTATTCTTAAAGAAACTGCCCAAATCAAAGATAACACAAACCACAGGCCAAATATAATGGCAATAGATAATGTCCATTCACCAGATTTCCTCAACTTTGTTATACATTCAGAAAAAAAGTTTCCATTGCGAAACGCAATTTCTTTCATGTCATTGTAATGCCATTTTCCCAGGACTGTTCCATTTTTCAGCAATATTAAGCCCGGATTTGACCGGATAGCTGTTTTCAACGCTGTCTCATCACCTGAATTGAAATTATAAGAAATTCCGTATAGATTTTTTATTTTCATAACATCATTTGAAGCAGATGCTGTAACCGCATAAAATTTGCAATTATTTGTCATTTCGCAATAAGCTTTTATCCGCTCTGCTTCTGAAAGGCCTGTTGGGTCAGCTTTATTGATGTTGTATGCAATAAACAAAAATGTATATGAAGTATCCGAAAGAATAGGTTCAGTAATGTTATTTCCTTCTGGCGTTGAAATTGAAAAATCGTGGATTGGCGGCGTGTAGCCTTTTTTCTTTAAAACCGATTTTGTGCCTGCCCATTTCCAGTTTAATGAATCCTGCCAGGGATAGTTGTTCATCGTAAAATCTTCTGTTTTGCCACTTTTTAAATTTTTATAGGTAAGGATTGTTTCATATTCATCAATCGGCGCCCCGGCAGGGATTTTCATTTTTTCAGAAATATTGGAACCTGTACTGTAGGGTATAAAATCAACAATTGGCAAATGCCTGTACGAATAAACCGAAATGCTGAAAATAACCAAAATGGTAATTATTAATGTTGCCCATTCAACCCATAAATGGGAATAAAAAATAAACTTTTTTCTTCGGATAAAAACAAAAGATATCAGGACAATGAAAACAACATTTTTATAAAAAGTAGCCCAATTGCTAATTTTCAATGCATCGCCAAAGCAGCCGCAATCGGTTACAGGATTAAAAACAGCCAAAAGGAAAGTAAGGACGGTAAAAAAACCATAGAAAAGGAGGGCAGTCCAGGCTGTAAGGTTGAAAAATATCCCGGTTACTAAGGCAACACCAATAAGGAATTCAGCGCTATTCATTAAAAATGAAAAGATCAGCGACATGTTGTCCATCTCCGGTAAACCTACCGAAGCAAAATACTCGTTGAATTTATAAGCTGTGCCCAACGGGTCAACCCCTTTCGAAAACCCTGAGAATATTAATACCAGGC
>CAVSGB010000299.1:0-6450 GCA_963726845.1 uncultured Bacteroidota bacterium
CAGCAATGCTGGAGCTCAATATGGTTGCCGAAGGATATTATGCCTGCAAAAGCATCAACGAATTAAACCAAAAATTTAAAGTTACAATGCCAATTGCAGAAGCTGTTTATAAGATACTCTACGAAAAGGCAAACCCTTTATATGAGATGAAAGCAATGGCTGAAAAATTAAAATAGAATCAAGAACAAAGACAATAGGACTTTATTAATAAATATTTTGACGCTTTTTAGCAAAAATTTTAATGATAACCTGATAAATTTTATCCAATTTGCCGTGAAGCGTAAAATAAAAATTCCTTTTCGGCGGCGTGCTGTCTGAGCGAAGTCGAGGTACGAGACGGAGTGAGTTCACGCCGTCAAGCCTTTTTTGCTTACTTTTTTTGGCGAAAAAAAGTAAGAAGAAAAAAATAAAAGAACGAATGTTTAAACAGGTGAAACATCCATGAACTTGCGTTCACAACAAGAAGATGAACCCCGAATGGCTCTGCGAAGCAAATATAAAATGGCTGTTTACCTTCGATGAGCCCTTCGGGGTTCATGAGAATCAACTAAAAGATTATTAAATGTTTAACTTAATTATATTCGAATGAAATTTTATTTTCAAAGTATCCTGGTTGGTTGTGGCTTGTCCACGTTAGGTTTAACTGAATTAATTTTATGCTAAAACAATAATATAAATATCATCGATAATGGAAACTTTAAAAATTTCGATTGACAAAATTTACGATTTTGTTAAAAAAGATACTGTTTATGGATTTGCTGACGAGATTGGCAAACACAACAAGGCATTGCACGAAAAAACCGGGAAAGGAAATGAATTTCTTGGTTGGGTCAATCTGCCATCTTCAATTTCCGAGAGCAATATAAAGGAAATAGAATCGACAGCAGATACATTGCGTAAAAATTGTGAAGTTGTTGTTGTAATTGGTATTGGTGGCTCATATCTTGGCGCAAAAGCAGTTATCGAAGCGCTTTCCAATACATTTTATTTGCTACAGGAAAACAAAAAGGGGCCGATTGTCCTGTTTGCCGGACAGAATATTGGCGAAGATTATACTTCCGAATTATTAAGCCTTTTAGAAAATAAGAAATTTGGGGTTGTAGTTATTTCTAAATCCGGGACAACAACTGAACCAGCAATCGCATTCCGTTTATTGAAAGATTTATTAGAGATAAAATTCGGAAAAGAAGTTGCAAAAAAATTAATAGTTGCTATTACTGATGCAAAAAAAGGCGCATTAAGGACACTTGCGACGCAGGAAGGTTATAAAACATTTATCATTCCTGACGATGTTGGCGGGCGTTTTTCTGTTCTTACTCCGGTAGGTTTATTACCTGTTGCTGTGGCAGGTTTTAGCATCAGGGAACTGATAAAGGGTGCAAAACATTTGGAAGATACTACAAAACCTGGAATGCAATTCGAAAATAACCCGGCTGCAATTTATGCTGCTGCAAGAAATGCTCTTTACCGCAAAGGCAAGAAAGTTGAAATTCTTACAAATTATAACCCTAAACTGGCATTTGTTTCGGAGTGGTGGAAACAACTTTTCGGTGAAAGTGAAGGAAAAGAAAACAAAGGGATATTCCCGGCCGCGGTTAATTTCACGACCGACTTACATTCGATGGGGCAATACATACAGGAAGGCGAAAGGATGTTGTTTGAAACAGTACTTACTGTAAAAGATACTGATAAAAAAATTGAAATCCCTTTCGAAAAGGACAACTTAGATGGATTGAATTTCTTAGCCAACAAAAGAATCGACGAAGTGAATAAAATGGCTGAGCTCGGTACTTTGCTGGCTCATCTCGATGGCGGTGTTCCCAATATTGTAATCGAAATTTCAAAACTTAATGAATTTTACCTTGGCCAATTGTTTTACTTCTTCGAAAAAGCATGTGGAATAAGCGGCTACATACTTGGTGTAAACCCATTCGACCAACCGGGAGTTGAAGCTTACAAGAAAAATATGTTTGCTCTATTGGATAAACCGGGGCACGAAGCTAATCGAAAAAACTGAAGGAAAGACTCGGGTTATAGGATCAATCCGGGAATGAATATTATAAATTTATGTTTTCAAAAAGAAATATATATTATTTGCTTTCTCCAAACATTCGATATTTTGTTAGGAGATTCTACTTTTTACCTATCGATTTGTGGGAATCAATTACAGGGAAACGCGATAAAATTACACATCCAAAAGGCCTTATTTTTATTGGAACTGGGCGATTTCAAAAAAATAGGGGAGAATTACCTTAATTTTTTTATTGAATATTGCGGGTTAAAACCCGAACACAGGGTTTTGGATATTGGTTGCGGAATAGGAAGAATTGCAATTCCATTAACTAAATATCTTAATAATAATGGTTCGTATGAAGGATTTGATATTGTAAAAAAAGGAATTGATTGGTGCAACAAACATATTAAACGGGCTTTTCCAAATTTCAACTTTCTGCACATCGACCTAAAGAATGATCTATATAATCTGAAAACAAACCATGCTGCCAAAAACTTTATTTTTCCTTACAAAACAAATGAATTTGACCTGATTGTTCTTACATCTGTATTTACCCATATGATTCCTGATGACGTTGAAAATTATTTAAAGGAGATCAATAAGGTTATGAAAGTTGGAGGAAAATGCCTGGCTACTTTTTTTATTCTAAACGATTCAAGCAGGGAATTAATGAAAAGTCACGATGGTTTAAATTTCAAATATAAATATGGCAATTACAGCCTTTTAGACAAAAATGTTAAAGAAGCAAATGTTGCTTATAATGAAGAATATTTATTTAAAGTTATAAAACAAAATAATTTGATTGTTGAGAAGTCCATGTATGGGTTTTGGCCTGGCCGCCCAAGAAATGAATCCCTGGATTTTCAGGATATTTTGATACTTTCAAAAAATTAACATTACTCAAAACTGCTTATTTCAGGATTATTATGTTAAACCTTAAATCCGCAGGTTTGAGGTTAATTGGCTGAAAGTCACGGGGTGACTATAAACAATTTCGTTCATTTAAATTATTGAATTTTAATAAGTCACCCCGTGACTTGCGGATTTTAGGTTAAACAATAAAAGGTAATTTTTTATTGTTTGGTTAAAATTTCCAGTACTGATTTTAAAATACTTAAATCCAGTTACACATTATTTCTGACAAATTCCTCCAAAACCCCTGTCAGGTTTGGTAGCCCTATTTCCTGCAAATCATAAGAAACACGTACAGTCGGCCGGTTAATCTTTATTATTCGGTTTAAATCAATTGGCGTACCAATTATTACTGCATCGCAAGGAGTATTGTTAATGGTTTTTTCCAGGTCAGCAAGCTGTTGTTCTCCATATCCCATAGCCGGAAGAAGTGTACCAATATTTGGGTATTGGTTGAATGTTTCTTTAAGCCTGCCGATAACAAATGGCCTTGGGTTTATAATCTCAGAAGCAGCGAATTTTTTTGCAGCAACAATTCCTGCACCGATCTTCATTTCGCCATGAGTCAATGTAGGGCCGTCTTCAACAACAAGCACTCTTTTACCTTTAATAAGTTCAGGTTTATCGACTTTAATTGGCGATGCAGCCTCGATAATTATTGCAGTCGGGTTTACTTTTCCAATATTTTCCCTGACTTTCACGATGGAGTCGTTATCTGCTGAATCTATTTTATTAATAATCGCCACATCGGCAATTCGAAGGGTTACCTCGCCCGGGTAATATGTAAGCTCGTGTCCGGCCCTGTGGGGATCGAGAACAGTAATCATTAAATCGGGTTGAAAGAACGGGAAGTCGTTATTGCCGCCATCCCAGAGAATAATATCGCATCCTGCAGGGTTTTGCTCTGCTGCTCGTAAAATGGCTTCATAATCCACACCCGCGTAAATCACATTCCCTCGTACTACATGTGGTTCATATTCTTCCATTTCTTCAATGGTACAATTATTTTTTGCCAAATCACTTACCGATGCAAAGCGCTGTACCTTTTGAGCAACAAGATTCCCATAAGGCATTGGATGGCGTACGGCTACCACCTTCAAATTCATAGCCATAAGTATCTCTATAATCCTTCTCGAAGTCTGGCTCTTGCCGCAACCCGTTCGGATAGCACCTACAGCAATTACCGGTTTTGTACTTTTCAGCATCGTTTCCTTGCTTCCCAGCAGCATAAAAGAAGCGCCCGCTGAATTGACAATCGCACTAATAGACATAACTTTCTGATAGGTCACATCGCTGTACGAAAACACACAAATATCTGCGTCTAATTTTTTAATCAACCCTGACAGCTCTTTCTCAGCATAAATTGGTATTCCATCAGGATAAAATTGTCCTGCCAATTCTTTAGGATATTTACGGCCATCGATATCGGGTATTTGAGCAGCGGTAAATGCAACTACTTCATATTCTTCTTTAACCCTGAAAAAACAATTAAAGTTATGGAAATCTCGGCCAGCTGCACCAATAATTATAACCTTTTGCCTTTTCATAATTCAGAGTTTTTATTTTATACGGTAATTTTATAAAAAAGAAATACAATATCGATAATTTCTTAAAAACCATAAAAAATATTGGAAATATAGATTATTATATTAATCAAGCTATAGATTTTTGCTAACTTTAAAAATAAAACAGAACATTAAATTGCATCATTTTTCGCACAAAAATATTTAAAAAGTAGTATGAATTTTCTGGCACACATATATTTGTCAGGCAATAACAATGAAATAAGGTTGGGCAACTTTATTGGCGATTATGTTAAAGGGAAAGATTATAATAAGTTCCCGGATGAAGTTAGAAAAGGCATAATACTGCACAGAAAAATTGATACTTTCACCGATTCGCATCCTATTGTAAGAAACCACAAAAAATTATTTTACAGTAAATATCATAAATATGCCGGTATTATTACCGACATTATTTATGATCATTATCTGGCCAGGGAATGGCACATGTTTTCAGAGGTCATTTTCGATGAGTATACAAAGAATACTCATGAATGGTTATTAAACAATCTGGATAGGATGCCTTTGGAAATGAAAAAATTTGTACCCAACTTTATCAGGAACGATTGGTTGCACTCATACTACACAATCGAAGGCATACAAAGTGTTTTAATAGGAATGAGCAAAGGCACATCCTTGCCGGCAGAGTATGAATTTGCTATTTATATTCTTAATAAACATTACAATGAAATTAAAGATGATTTTCTAAAATATTTTCCATTGTTAATTGAACATGTAAAGAAATATTTAGATGAAACATCCATGCACTAACGTTTACAACAAGAAAATGAACCCCGAAGGGCTCTGTGGAGCAAATATAATATGGATGTTCCATGAGAATCAACTATAAGATTATTAAATGTTTAACCTAAATGTATTCGAATGAAAATGATAAAGTTGATTTCAAACTTGATTAATAATCATTTAAGTAAAGTCATTTTACTTGCATCGAACCTGAGAAAGATAAAAAGTAAAATTGTGAATGACCAGAGTGATGAACCTCCATAACTAAAAAAAGGCAGAGGTATACCAATTACAGGCATAAGGCCAATTGTCATCCCGACATTTATTGCAACATGGAAAAAAATTATAGATGCAACCCCATACCCATATATCCGGCTGAAAGCCGATCTCTGCTTTTCAGCAAGATAAACGATCCGTATTAAAAGTAAACCAAAAAATGGCCATTACTGTAAATGAACCGATAAAGCCCCATTCTTCTCCAACTGTGCAGAAAATAAAATCGGTACTTTGTTCGGGCACAAAATTAAATTTAGTTTGTGTTCCTTGCAGATAACCTTTTCCAAAGAAACCTCCTGACCCAATTGCTATCTTGCTTTGGTTAACATTGTATTCTGTCCCTTTAGGATCGGTTTCCTTACCAAGCAGAATATTTATCCGGTGCTGTTGATGAGGTTCCAAGAAATGGTCGAATACATAGTTGACCGAAAAAGAAAAAGCTATTGCAAGAGATAAAAATAAAGTTACCCAATAAATTTTGGGAATTTGTTTAAATAAATTAAAAACTATTGCCCCGGCACAAGTAATAAAGGTGGTGTAGAGGAGTGCAAAATAATGTGAAATCCTGAAATGAAAAAAATGGTTGACTGTTAAGATTGAATAATAAATTATAAGGATTGCCAGTGCACCTATCAATAATTCAATGAACCGGCGGTTAAAAACCATAAGCGAAAGCAATGCAACTATTATCAGAAAAAATAAAATTGCTAACTGGCTAATAACTAATGCCAAAACAAATATTACAATAATCAGAAAACCAAAAAAAAGAAAACCTCCTGGAAAACCTTCACGATAAAGGACAAAGGAGATGGAACAATATACTAAAACTGAACCAATATCGGGTTGGAGCATTATTAATACAGCCGGTGCAAATATTATTAACCCAACTATAATTAAGGTTTTCAGCTTTTCAATTTTTATACCATAAGAACTTAAATATTT
>CAVSGB010000300.1:0-3850 GCA_963726845.1 uncultured Bacteroidota bacterium
TGGCAGATGCAATTGAACTGAATGTCTTTTTCTATCCCGACGATAAAGATTTTAAAGCCGATGATTATGAACGTGCGCTATTTGAAATTGCTGCTAAAGTAGCATATTCTGTCAAAATACCTGTATTTATTAAGTTAGTACCTTATTTTACAAACCTTCTTTACGTTTTAGACCAGCTTTTTTACAGGGGAATAAAAGGTGTCGTTTTATTCAGCCAGGGTTTTCAACCCGATCTGGATATTGAAAAACTTGAACTCATTCCGGCAAATACACTAAGCATGCCTTCAGATGAAAATCAGGTTCTGAGATGGACAAATATCATTTCTTCAAAATTTAATAAAATTGAGATAGCAACTTCTACAAATATTCACGACAGTAATTCAGCTATTAAACTTTTGCTTGCTGGAGCAAACACCATAATATTAAGTTCGACACTATACATAAAAGGTATTGAATATATAAAAATTATTAACGAAGAAATTCTGTTTTGGATGAATAAATCAGGATTTGAAAAAATTGAGCAATTTCAGGGACAGTTAAATTATAGTTTAGTGCAGGATCCTTTTTTATATGAACGTTCTCAATTTATGAAGACTTTTAATTGAAACAATTTCTTTTAACCAACGTTATATACTTTGAAAATGAAAAATCGCAATATTCTTTAATATTTTAATCCGTTATTCACATTCTTATAAATAATTAACAACTTTACAAAAATTTTGTTAATGTATTGATATTAAATTTTTTACATGGATTATAAATATTTAACAATTTGTTGATTTTAACTTATTTTTTTGTACATTTCGGAAATTAATCTGAATATTAACCAAAAAATATATTGTATGGCAATTACATTCAATGAACTTAGGAAAATCAAGGACAATCTTCCTTCAGGGAGTATGCGAAAGATAGCTGAAAAGCTAAACATTGATGAAGAAACGGTAAGAAATTATTTCGGTGGCGCCAATTACAAAGCAGGCAAAGCTGTTGGCATTCATTTGGAACAAGGGCCTGACGGAGGTATTGTCACCTTTGATGATCCAACTATACTTAATCTGGCAAGGGATATTCTTGCCGAAACACATCACCATGCATGAATCATAATCCGCCCCACAAAGGCGGATTTTTGTTTTTGTATCTGCAGTATGTCTGTCAATCAACTTATATACATAACACCTAAAATCCGCAAGTCACGGGGTGACTTATTAAAGTTCAATAATTTAAATGAATGAAAAAAAATTTAGTCACCCCTTGACTTTCAGCCAATTAACCTCAAACCTGCGGATTTAAGGATAACATATTAAATATTTCAGATTTAGTAACTTTGCATCAGGATTTAACCCTAAACAAATTATATGATACTTTTTTATCAAGGAAGCGAAAACAGATATTTTGCTGTTCTCGTAAGGCAAGAACTTACTGATACTGAAAAATCAAAATTAGGATGGTTGTTTGGTGCTGTATTAAATAATCAGCCTGAATTAACCGGATACTTTATTGGGCGAAGAAAAGAGATGGTTACCCCCTGGAGTACCAATGCTGTAGAAATAACCCAAAATATGGGGATTGTAGGTATTGTGCGTATCGAAGAATTTTTTGAAACAGCAACGAAAAGTACGAAATTCGATTCAATGCTTCAGGCATTTTACGAGAACCTCAACCAGGATCTATTTACTATTATAAGGCAACCTGAACCAATATTATTTATCGAAGATATTAAAGCATACAATTTGCAGCAAGGCCTTGCATTAAATGAAGAAGAAATTCAATACCTGGAAAATCTTTCAAAAAAATTAGGCCGTAAATTATCCGATAGTGAAATTTTTGGTTTTTCACAAGTAAACTCAGAACATTGCAGGCATAAAATATTCAACGGTACTTTTATTCTGGATGGCAAAGAACAAGAAAACACACTTTTTCAACTTATCAAAAAAACTACAACAGCCAACCCTAACCGTGTAGTATCAGCCTATAAAGATAATTGCGCATTCATCCAGGGGCCTGAAGTAGAACAATTTGCACCGAAAACTCAAGACAAAGCAGACTTTTTTGAAGTAAAAGAAATTGAAACTGTAATTTCGATAAAAGCAGAAACCCATAATTTTCCAACCACCGTAGAACCATTTAACGGGGCAGCCACAGGTTCTGGTGGCGAAATACGCGACCGGATTGGAGGAGGCAAAGGCGCGTTCCCTATATCAGGAACAGCTGTGTATATGACATCTTATCCGAGACCGGATGGAGGCCGTAGCTGGGAAAATGCAACTGAACCCAGAAAATGGCTTTACCAGACTCCTGAAGAAATACTAATCAAGGCATCCAATGGCGCCAGCGACTTTGGTAACAAATATGGTCAACCGCTAATTTGTGGCAGTGTTTTTACATTTGAGCATAACGAAAATCTTAAAAAATTTGGGTTCGATAAGGTTATCATGCTTGCAGGAGGAGTCGGTTACGGCAAAAAGAAAGACAGCATGAAAGATACACCGGAAACAGGAGATAAGGTTGTGCTGCTTGGAGGGGATAATTACAGGATTGGAATGGGTGGTGGCGCTGTCTCGTCCGTTGCAACCGGCGAATATGGAAATTTTATAGAATTAAATGCTGTCCAGCGTTCAAATCCGGAAATGCAAAAACGAGTTTACAATGCTATCCGTGCATTGGCCGAATCTGATGAGAACCCGATTGTTTCAATTCACGATAATGGCGCCGGCGGGCATTTGAATTGTCTTTCAGAACTCGTTGAAGCGACCGGTGGAATTATCGATATGGAAAAACTGCCTATCGGCGACCCGACACTTTCGGCCAAAGAAATTGTTGGCAACGAATCGCAGGAACGTATGGGACTTGTGATGAAAGAAAAAGACATTGATTTATTAAAACGCATTGCAGATCGCGAAAGGGCTCGATTTATATAATTGGTGAGACAACCGGGAGACCAGCAATTTACTTTTGTTGAAGCAAAAACCAGGAATAAGCCAATTGGCTCCGCATCTTGGCATTCTGGATTCTGGTGCATTCATCACGGACCCGGACGCCAAGCCGCATGATGGTGTCGCGGTGAACGCCCGTCATCCGCTCGATAGCGCGAATGCTTGCCCTTTCGGCCAGGGTGGAAACGATCTGGATTTTCTTTTCGGTTTCGAGGTTGTTGGCCATATGGTTTATTCTCTTGCAATTATTGTGACACGGAAATAGAGTGAATGCAAGATATTTGTGTCACAATTATTATGGAAAAACATCCTGGAAGGCCAAAGCTTGGCACCGAGAATGCTAAAACGGTTTTCCTATCGGCGCGGTTCACCCTCGGCGAGGCTAAGCGAATTCAAGCCGCAATTGCCCGATCGGGATTGAGCAAGTCGGACTTTCTCAGAAAAGCCTTGCTTTCCGCGTCAACTGTGGTAGGTGTGTGACAGTTATCCACGATCCACTTCGCAATCTGCTCGATGAGAACGCGCACGTCTCCAGTGGTCTCGGTGAGCCATGGTGATCGGATGGAACTCCGGCTGCGGAATCCTACTGCAGCCCTGCTGTTATGCCGGGAACCGCCGGGGCGGCCGGGGGCTTGGAGAACAGCTTGCCCACCCGCTCTGACATTTGCGCGCCCTTCGACACCCAATAGTCGACGCGATCACGTTTGAAATCCACGCTGGCGGGGTTGGTTCGAGGATTGTACATCCTCGCGGCTTAACGGCCGGCCATTGCGCGCGCGCGCCTTCTCAATCACCACAATACGGTAATGCGGTTGTTTGCGCGCACCCATGCGCGACAGTCGAATCATTAACACAGATAAGTATCCTTGTTCAGGAAGAGTCCGGCATGGTCGAGACAAGCACTTATTATGCCGGAG
>CAVSGB010000301.1:0-5406 GCA_963726845.1 uncultured Bacteroidota bacterium
GGGCCGTGGGGCGGCCCGGTCAACCTGCCGTGGATTGGCGACGACCGCGAATCGACGCTCTTTTCCGCGGACATGACGGAGAAGAGCCTGCTGACGCTGCGCGCCTACGGATTCACCATATTCAGCGGGGTTCCCTACGTGGTCTACCAGGGATTCAAGGATGGGAAGCCGGTGCTGGATTTCGCCGCCGCCGACCGCCAGATGGCGGATGTCAGGAAGTGGGGATTCCGGGCGGTGAGTAGCTATGGCGCCGGTTTGATGGCTGATAGTGTTCCCTGCGATTTAAGCATTTCTTCTTTATCTACTTTTGATAAATCCCAACCGCCTTTTTCCATGCTATGTTTGAATTCATCGCCATAACGGATAACACCCGATTCAATCATATCGCGGAGAAGGTCGTTTCCTTCACGTGTGCGTTCCCCAACACCAGCAAATACTGATGTTCCGGCATATTTCTTTGCAATATTATTGATCAATTCCATGATGACAACCGTCTTACCTACACCTGCGCCACCGAAAAGCCCTATTTTCCCACCCTTTGAATAAGGTATCAAAAGGTCGATAACCTTGATACCTGTAAACAAGACTTCTGTTTCTGTACTTAACTGGTCAAACTTTGGAGGTTCGGAATGTATCGGATAGCCGCCTTTTTTATCGACTTTACCGATACCATCTATTGCATCGCCAACTACATTAAGCAACCGTCCACGGATCTGATCGCCAACCGGCATCCTTATCGATGACCCGGTTGCCCTGGCTTTCATTCCACGGCATAATCCATCGGTAGAATCCATAGAAATTGTTCTGACTGTACTTTCTCCAATGTGTTGTTGAACTTCTATTATTAATAATTGCCCGTTTCCGCGATCAATTTCGAGCGCATCGTGAATGTTGGGCAAGTCTGCCCCTTTCACTTCAAAAATTACGTCGACTAACAGCCCCAATTACCTGTATTACTTCTCCATATATTTCAGCCATTTGTTCTGAATTTTGAAATTAAGAAACTACAAAGTTAGAAATATTTAAATACCGTTGTTATGCCTAGGATGTAATTTTTAGCAGAGGAATTTTTTTCCTGAACAAATATTTTACGAAGGATTTAACATCTAATTGACGTCTAATGAAAAGTTTCTGTATAAGTTTGACAACTTTTTTTGAACATATTAATTCTACTTTGGTATATCGGGTTTATTTTAATAAAATATTGAATGTTAATTAAGGTAATAAGGTTGCATTTTAAAAAAATATTTTTCTACTAAGGTCGAAAAATTAGAAATAAGTGTTACCAGAAATTAAATATACAAGTTTTTCATAGTAAATACAACCTAATTAAAGATTTTCAAAACCTTATTTTTTTTTAAAACCTTAGTAGAATATTAATGTGCGATTTGACCAAACCTTATTACCTTATTTTTGTTCAACAACTTAATATTTAACAAATTTGAAGCCGCACTGTAAACTTAACAAGATTTAAAACTTTCAAAACATTCATAAATTGTAAATTTGCGGGAATTTTTCTCAAAATTATATGTTAATAGTTACTTATAATATTCTTTATATTGAAAGTGCACTGAGAACACAGGGCGAAAAATCACTTGCGATTTTTCAAATCTCTGTGGCCTGTGACCTCTTTGTTTTCAAAAGCTCATTCAAAGCTTATGTATTAAATGAATAGTTAAGGTAAATTAAAATTATGGTTATTTATCTGTGTTGGATTCTTATAAAATTTCAAAACAGTCTCTTATGGCAGGTTGGATGTTCTTATATTTTTTAATTAAAAAAATAATATGATGAAAAATTATGTAATAGCTATCAGCTTTTCTTTATTTGCATTTTCTTATGTACCAATTTTCAGCCAGGGTTCTCCGGCTGCTGGTAAATATCAGCCTGGTATGGCAATGGAGGGCAAAATTGTCGGTAAGGTTATCGATTCCGGTACAGGTCAGCCGGTTGAATATGCTGTTGTGGCAATTCACAAAGCCAAAGATTCATCGTTGGTTACCGGCGCCACATGCAATGATAAGGGGATTTTTTCTATAGAAGAATTATCGTATGGAAAGTTTTATGCCGAAGTAACTTTCGTGGGATATAAAAAATTGGTAGTACCTAATATCCTTGTCATCCCAAATCAAAAAATTGCAAATGTAGGAACGGTAAAACTCGAACCTTCTGTAACCAATATTAACGAAGTAGTTGTTACCGGGAACAAATCAATCGAATATAAAATTGACAAGAAAGTTGTGGATGTTAGTTCAAACATTGCAGCTGCCGGAGGGACACTTGTTGATGCTTTGCAAAATACACCTTCGGTCGAAACAGATGTTTCAGGCAATGTGACACTTCGCGGAAATGCAAATTTTACCGTGCTGATTGATGGCAAACCTTCACCGCTCATAGGTAGTGAGGCTTTGCAGCAAATCCCGGCTAATTTGGTACAGAATGTCGAGATTATTACCAATCCTTCAGCCAAGTATGATGCCGAAGGTACTGCCGGCATCATTAATGTAATCATGAAAAAACAGGAAGTCCGCGGTACAAATGGAATTTTTAATGTTACTGCCGGCACACATGATAAATACAGCGCAAACATGAACCTGAATTATAAATTTTCAAAATATAATTTCACATTGGGCGCTGATTTTACCGATATGAAATATTATATGACTTCTTATTCGGAATCCAAAAATACAGACAGCCTTCACAGGCTTGTTTTGGATAGGGTACAAAATGGAACCGGATATTTTCACAGACAGGGCAAAGGTTTAAAATTAGGCATTGATTATGACATTACTAAAAATAATACCATTTCATTTATGACCAATTTTGGGAGTCGCAAAATCGGCCGACCAAGTTCTAATAATACAATTGATACTATTACTAATTATAATAATTTGGGCAATAAACAGGATACTGCTCATTATATTTCAACATCTACAAACGGAATCACACGCATATACTACAACTTAAACCTCGACTATCAGCTTAAAATAGACGACCTGGGCCAGCAACTATCCGCTTCCGCTTATTTTAATGCAGGGCCGGATAATGCCCCGTCCAGTATTATTACAGATTCAACATATTCAAATTGGAAATCGCGGGATAAAGCTCAACCTAACTTGCAAGTAGCCCAAAACAGCAATGAAAGCGAGTTCAGGGGAAAAGTAGATTATGCGCTTCCAATTTTGGAGAAAGGAAAATTTGAAACAGGCTATCAGGGTCGTTTTTATCAAAATAATGGAAGTTACAAGACTATTGGTTTCATTTTACAAGATGATCAATTAAATGCTAAGGATCAAATCCAGGCCGGTTATGTATCGTTTTCAAATTCTTCATTTGTCGATTACCAGTTGGGCTTTAGGGCAGAATATGAAACGCGGGAAATCAATGGCAACAAAATGAACAAATTTTTCCCTTCTCCTTCAGTACATTTGTCCAAACAGCTTCCCTGGGATTTACAATTGCAGGCAAGCTATACACGCCGCATAAACCGCCCCAGGGATTGGAACCTGAACCCTTTCCCAAGGTATCAAAGTCCACAATCAATTATGATAGGCAACACCGGGCTACGGCCAGAAATTTCCAATTCTTATGAACTTAATTTGCAGAAAAAATTAAACGAAGTATCGTTTATATCAATTGAAAGCTTTTATAAACAAACGGATGATTTGATGTATCAAACTACAACATTTAAAAAAGGCATAGATACGATGACCTTTAAAAACCTTGGCCACGACCGTTCCATTGGCGGGGATGTTATGTTGAACATTGCGCTTGCACGTTGGTTTCTTTTTAACGCTTCTACCAATATTTATAATTATCATATCTTCGGACAGCCGGCTACCGATACACTTGCCAAAACCAGCGCCAACACCTGGAATATTAAAATAAGCCCTTCATTCCGCTTGCCATGGGGAATGGGCATACAAATAAATTACACGTACAATGCCCCGACAATAAATGGCACTGGTGGCGCCGTTTCAAGTTATTATTCGTCAAGTATGGGTATCAGGCAGGAAATGTTAAAACGAAAGGCTACTTTGACCCTGATGGCTCAAAACCCGATTGGCATAACAAGGGTTGTATCGACAACTTATGGAACTAACACAACAACTTATGGATGGATGCAACGCGAATCCCAGGTTTTCATCCTCACTTTCAGTTATCGTTTCAATAACTATAAAGCACAGCCTAAAAAGCAAACTCAGGATGACATGAACAATGGCGACAACGAAATGGGGCCGGGGATGTAATTTCATAAATAATTTTATTTTTTGTCTTCCTTTGTGTAGCTAAAAAACTAATTTATCAGGGCTTGATATAAATTTCCCTTCAAGCCCTGATTTGTTTTTGGGAAAATTCTTTATATTTATACTTTTACATAAATATTAAATCAGGTGCAAACCAGATCGACCAAAAACGAAATTTTATGATAAACCTGAAATTCCTGCTTGGGCTTTTCCCGAAAACCGATAAAATAGAGTTGGCAGAGACTGCTTTGATAAAGGAATATGCCGAACTCGGAGAATACAAAGTTTCTGAAGAATTGAAACATTTCATCGACCTTCAAAAATTCGTCAATTCGCCAGAGTTCAAACAGAAAGGAGATGAAATTAAGGCGCTTGATTATAGGAAAACTCCCGAATATCAAAAAGAAACTGAATATTTGACGCTTAAAAAATCGAAACGGATAAGGAATTATTATAAAGTCCTTAATACACCGCTTCATAAAAATTATTTGGAAGTTGACGGCTCAGATGAATTGAAAGAGTATTTCAAACTTAAAAACATTGTAGGATCGGATGCTTTTAAACAAAAAGAAGCCTCGATAAAGGCGCTAAATTATAAGAATACAGAAGAGTTTAAAAAAGAACAGGAATTTCTTCTACTTCAGAAATCGGCCGAAATAAAAAATTATTTTAAAGTACTTGGATCCGAATTATACAAACTTTATTTGTCTTTAGCCGGATCTGAAGAAATGGGACATTATCTGGAACTTCAAAAATATGCCGGATCCGGAGAAATTATAAGCCTTGAAAAAGCTATTAAATCTGAAAAAATTAACACAACACCAGAATTCGAGAAATTTCAGCAATACATAACTTTAAAAAAATCACCGGGAATTAAAAACTATTTTAAAGTAATTAAATCGGAAGCTTACAATATTTATAAAACTCTCGAAGGTTCGGATGAAGTTGTGCAATATAAGGCGCTTGAAGAATTTTTATCGGGCGGGAAATTTGCAGAATTAAAAAAGGATAAAGAAACATTTAAGGGCAGTGAAGAACATCATAAAGAAGAATTGTTTTTGAAATTAAAATCCGATAAGCGTTTTAAAATATACTTTAAATTCATTCAATCTAAACTTTTTGAAGATTTTAAAGCTACCGAAAAATCAGGAGATGTTGA
>CAVSGB010000302.1:0-3454 GCA_963726845.1 uncultured Bacteroidota bacterium
CAATAAAAAAGAAAACAAAATAACCAGGTATTTTGGAGACAATCGAATTGGCCAAAAATTCTTTCTGGTATTATTAAACTAAAAGATTTTGCTGAAGAAATGGCTATTTTGGCTTCATCACCTATAATTTTAATGATTTAACTGCTATAAAAGAAAGATTTTATGAATGAAGAGGTAAGAAAACCTGATTATTTATTTGAAGTAAGTTGGGAAGTTTGCAACAAAGTAGGAGGAATTTATACAGTAATTTCAACAAAAGCGCTTACACTGGCAAGCCAGCTTGGAAGTAATTATATACTTATTGGCCCTGACGTTTGGAGGGAAGCAGATGTAAACCCTGAGTTTATTGAAGATAAAAAACTATTCAAATCCTGGAAAGACAAAGCTGCCGAAGAAGGCCTGCATATTAAAGTTGGTCGGTGGAATATTGCCGGTCACCCAATTGCCGTGATTGTTGATTTTGCAACTTTCATAAATCAGAAAGATGCTATTTTCTCGACATTTTGGGAAAAGTATAAACTCGATTCACTTTCCGGTCAATGGGATTATATTGAACCTGCTTTGTTTGGTTATGCAGCGGGCGGGTAATTGAAAGTTTCACAAAATTTAATATCAGTATCAGGGAAAAGGTTGTTGCCCAATTTCACGAATGGATGACAGGAACAGGGCTGTTGTATCTCGAAGCAAATGTTCCCCAGATCGGGACAATTTTTACAACCCATGCAACTGCCCTGGGGCGTGCAATTGCAGGAAATAACCAGCCTCTTTATGGACATTTGCAGGAATATGTCCCCGATTCGAAAGCGCAGGAATTTAATATCATTTCAAAGCAATCGCTTGAAAAGAACTCAGCCAAAAATGCAGATTGTTTTACGACTGTCAGTGAAATAACCGATTTGGAATGTGCAAAATTATTGGATAAACCTGTAGACGTAGTTACACCCAATGGATTTGAAGATACATTTGTGCCTTCTTGTGAAACTTTTAATGAATCAAGGTCTAACGCAAGAAATAAATTAAAAGAAGTAACTGAAGCATTGCTTAACAGAAAAATCTCTGAAGATACTTTGTTTATTGCTAACAGTGGTAGATATGAGTTTAAAAATAAAGGTATTGATCTTTTTATTGATTCATTGGGCGAATTAAACAAGTCGCCTGAATTAAAAAGACAAATTGTTGCATTTATTCTTATTCCTGCAAACCATTATGGCCCGCGAAAAGATTTAATTAACAAGCTAAAAGGGCAGGATTTCAATCCCTGCGAAGGTTGTATTCTTACCCACAACCTCCATTATGCTGAACATGATATGATCCTCCGCCGTATCGGGGAGAGGGGATTGTCTAATAATCCGGGTAGTAAAGTTTCTGTAATCTTTGTTCCTTCATACTTAAATGGGGACGATGGTATTTTCAATATTCCATATTACGATTTACTAATAGGTTTCGACCTCACTGTATTTCCCTCTTATTACGAACCCTGGGGCTATACTCCACTGGAAAGCCTTGCATTCCATGTCCCAACCGTAACAACAAGCCTTGCCGGGTTTGGTTTATGGGTGAAAAAGCAGTTTAATAATCCCGATAGCGGAATCACTGTGATAGAAAGGAGTGATAATAATGATGTTGAAGTAGTTGTTGAAATAGTAAAATCAATTCAACGATTCGCATCATTAAATTCACAAGAGACGGAACATGCCAGGGACAAAGCGCTTGATATTTCTAAAACGGCACTTTGGAAAAACCTGATAAAATATTATTTCCAGGCATATAACATAGCAATTCAGAAGGCATCATTAAGATCTGGTGTTGTTATTGAATCAGAAAAAATTGAGACTTTAAAGCCATCAGAAAAAATAATCGTTACAAACGAACCTATCTGGAAAAGGTTATTGGTACAGAAAAATATCCCTGTAAAACTAAAGGCTTTAGAAGAGCTCTCTAAGAATCTTTGGTGGAGCTGGAACTTTGACGCAATAGATCTTTTTAAATCTATCGATCCAAATCTTTGGTCATTAAGTGAAGAGAACCCGATTGTATTTTTTGACATGATTTCGCTCGATAAATTTTTAAGATTAGAAAAGGATAAAAATTTTCTTAAAAAACTCAACGATATCTACAGCCGTTTCAATGAATATATGCAGTATCCTATGAAACAAGGCCCAAAAGTGGCCTACTTCAGTATGGAATTTGGATTGCATGACTCTATTAAACTTTATTCCGGTGGTTTGGGGGTTCTTGCAGGCGATTATTTAAAAGAAGCCAGTGATGCCCGCAATGATCTGGTCGGCGTAGGATTGCTATACCGATATGGATATTTTAAACAGTTAATTTCGGCTTATGGCGACCAGATAGCCCAATATGAATCTCAAAAATTTTCAAGAACCCCTGCCCTGCCAGTACGCGACGAAAAAGGACAATGGGTTACTATCCATGTTGTTTTACCAGGTCGTACCCTCGCTGCCCGAATTTGGCGTTTAAATGTAGGGCGCATAATACTATATTTGTTAGATACCGATTTTGAAGACAATATAGAACAAGATCGGACTATAACGCACCATTTATATGGTGGCGATTGGGATAACCGGTTTAAACAGGAACTTCTTTTAGGTATTGGTGGAATTCGGGCATTGGATGCAGTTGGCGTAAACTGCGATATCTACCATTGCAACGAAGGCCATGCCGCTTTTATCGGTATAGAGCGTTTAAGGAAATACATTGTTGAACAAAATTTCACTTTTGCTGAAGCAATGGAAATCGTAAGGGCTTCACAACTATTTACAACACACACTCCGGTTCCCGCCGGGCATGATGCTTTCGACCAGGATATGGTGAGGACTTATATCGGGCATTATCCGAATCGATTGAAAATTTCGTGGAAACAATTTATGGCCCTTGGAAAATCGAACCCGGAAGATACAACTGAAAAATTTTCAATGAGTTTTCTTGCCGCAAACCTGTCCCAGGAAGTCAATGGGGTTAGCGAATTACATGGAAAGGTCAGTCAGAATATTTTCCATGCTTTATATAAAGGCTATGCGCCGGAAGAACTTCATATAGGTTATGTCACAAACGGTGTCCACCTTCCAACATGGACTGCCAGGCCGTGGATGGAACTTTATGAGGAAGTTTTTGGAAAAGAATTTTTTGTCAATCAAACTAATTTAGATTACTGGAAAAAGATACAGGATGTACCTGACGGACAAATCTGGAAAATCCGCAACCAACTAAGACAGGTATTACTTGAAGCTATTAAAAACCGTTTAAAAGATACAGGTATTAAACGCCTCGAAAATCCTAAAATGATAATGGAAATGAGCGAGAAGTTTAATAAACACACACTTACTATTGGTTTCGCCAGGCGTTTCGCGACATACAAACGTGCGCACCTGCTATTTTCAAACATCGAACGATTGTCCCGTATAGTCAATAATCCTTCTATGCCGGTTCAGTTTGT
>CAVSGB010000303.1:0-7938 GCA_963726845.1 uncultured Bacteroidota bacterium
TTCTAAACAGTTCATTGTTAAAACCTGATCAAAATGATGACAGCTATTTGCTGACAGGTAATAACAATACTTTTGTGGCCAACCTGGGAGCAGGAATTTATTATCACAGCAATATTTATTTCACAGGTTTATCCATTATTAAAATATTATCTGGAATTTCTGATGTGAATACTCCAAAACTAGAATTACCAAGTTATTTTTTAATGGGAGGTTATAAATTCAATGCAAGAAATAAATCATTTAATTTCGAACCATCTTTAGCTATTAAAAAATTGGGCGCAGAAAGTATTATTGTTGATTTGCATGCTAAAATTTATGTAAAAAGGCTAAATTGGATCGCGGTTTCATATAGTACTAAACAATTAGTGAATTTCCAATTTGGGTTAAGATTATATAAAATGGTGTATGTTGGCTATAATTATGGTTATACTATAAGCAATATAGCTTCCTATAATTATGGCACTCATCAAATTTCACTGGGAATAAACCTGGGGTTAATTGGTGTGGAAGGGATAAGAAACACAGTTAATTAAATATAGTAAGGAACAAATTTTTTAAAAACCAATTTGTGAAAACAAAAATTCTATTCTTTAGTATTTTATTTATTTTTATAAATCAATTTCTAATTGCGCAAATTCCAATCAATGGGTTAGTTGCCTATTACCCATTTAATGGTAATATTAAAGATATGAGTGGCAATGGCAAAGATGGGATAAATTATGGCCCAGGATAACTATGTTCAGGGAGTAAATTGTCTGGCCAAGTCATATAATAAATCCTTCAATATAACTTCATTATCCTCTCTAATATACAGTGAAATTCCAAATGTTATTGCCCCTTCAGAGTTTTCGATTAATTTCTGGGTCAGGGCTCATAAACTGGGGACTGCTCAAATGATATTATTTCTTAGTGAAGGAGAAGACTGGGTAACAGCCAATTTTGCTTTTTCAATTGGCCATGACGGGAGGATGGAAATTTTTGTAAACGGATTGGATTTAAGAACAATTGATTATTCTCACCAGGCTTTAATAAATGGGCAACTAAATTCTTCATTTTTAAATTCTACTCCAATTGATACCAATATATTTTATAATTTAACTGTAATTTATAAATCAAATATTGTTTATTTATATTTAAATGGAGAACTGAATGCTCAGTACAATAATGTTACCACTGAAGTAGGGACTGTGAATTCAAACATAATAATTGGTAATTGTCCGGATCCTAATCCACCATATATTGCCTATCCGGTTGTCAGCGATCTGGATGAAATGCGTTTTTATAGCAGGGCATTAACTGAAAATGAGGTACAAGTTCTATACAATACAAACTCAAAAGTAACAAAATGCAATTGTCAAAATCCAAATGGTTTGTTAGCTTATTACCCATTTAATGGCAATGCAAACGATGAAAGTGGTAATGGCTACAATGGTGTTGTTAAAGGAGCTACCTTGACAACTGACAGATGCGGAAATCCTAATAGTGCATATTACTTTGATGGAATAAGTAATAATATAAGTGTTTTATCAGATTCATTTTATCTGCAAAATTATACTTATTCTGTATGGTTTAAACCCGATCAATATCCAGTATTTGGAGACGGAGCATATATATTATCAATAGGTGGTGATGGGGCTGACCAAAATATTTGTTTAGTAAACAGCTATAATGGATTTTTTGGATTAGCTTGTAGTGGCTATAATGATCCAGAAACGCCGCCAGTAACTAAAATTACTACAGGCTCTGTTCTACCTGAATTGGGTGAATGGTACTTTCTTGTATCTGTTAGATCAGATGATAGCTTAGGGTTTTATATAAATGGCCATTTGTATTCAATGATTTCTACTAATAGTACCTTGCCTTTATATACTAAAAATTCTTCGTCCCATTTTATGATTGGGTCAAGATTTAATTCCAGCCAATTTACTTCTGGAACAATTGATGACATAAGAATTTTCAATCAGGTCTTAGATTCCTGTGAAATTGCAAGCTTATATTATACAGACTGTGAATATCAAAAATTAGGTGCAATTAATGGTATTACAGAGGTATGCCAGGGGAAAAAAAATGTTGAATATAATGTTAGCAATATGGATAGTATTATAAGTTATTCCTGGAATTATAGTGGCATAGGGGCGAATATTATTAACGGTAACTCAGATAGCATTTCAATAGATTTTGACAATAATGCAACAAGTGGAATCTTAAAAGTTACAGGATATGGAAATGATGGCAAAATAAAAGATACTGCAGAACTTTCAATAACAGTTAATCCGTTGCCTTCTGATGCTGGCTTTATTACTGGTGATAATATTGTTTGTATTAACCAAAATTTGTTGAGTTATAATGTTCCTCCTATAAATAATGCATCAAATTACAATTGGCTTTATAGCGGAACAGGTGCTACTATATTGAACAATTCGGATAATATTGAAATTAATTTTTCGCAAAACGCAACTTCTGGTTATTTGACTGTTTCTGGTATTAACGCATGTGGAATCGGAAATTCCTCAAAGCCATTCTTTATTGAATTGAAAAATTGTACGATATTTGAAATAGCCGGAGAAACATCAGCTTGCCAAGGGCAAAATGGCGTCAGTTATTATGCATTGCCCAAAGATAGCTTAATAAACTATTATACATGGAATTATAGTGGAATCGGTGCAATAATATTGGGTAATTCTAATAATATTTTAATAGATTTTGCCAATAATGCAACAAGTGGAATCTTAAAAGTTACAGGATATGGAAATGATGGCAAAATAAAAGATACTGCAGAAATTTCAATTACCATCAATTCAAAACCTGATGCTGCTAGTATAATTAATGGAGATAATAATGTTTGTTCAAATCAGGATGGATTTAATTACAATATACTTCCTATAGATAATGCTTCAAATTATGTTTGGCAATTCAGTGGAAATGGAGCAACAATTATAGGTAATTCTGATAATATAATAATGAATTTTAATAAAAATGCAACGAATGGATATCTAACAGTCTCAGGGAATAATACCTGCGGATCGGGAACTAAATCACCGGAATTTGCAATTATGGTAGATTCATGTAACCAGGGAAATTCCGGAAATTTTTATATTCCAAACTCATTTTCACCAAATGGGGATAATATTAATGATTTTTTTTATATTAAGGGGCTGACGGCAAATTCTAAACTCATCGTATTTGACCGGTTTGGAAAAATCTTATTTGAATCCTTAAATTATCAAAATAATTGGGATGGAAAAGATAACAAAGGAAATGTTCTAAACTCCGGAACGTATTGGTATGTTTTAACTATTCCAGGGTTTCCAACAGAATTCAAAGGGTATGTTTATCTCAAAAAATAATGAATTTTACTATCTACTAATTTAAAGATATTAGTAATATTGCAGGCCGAAAATTACAATAGTTATATAATCTAAATAGTTGAATTGTATGCTCCAACTGAAAACTAAATTAATTCCTAAAAAAATCAGAAATAATATTAATTTTTATTTTGTTAATCAAAACTGGAAGCAAAACGAAAAAGAGTTAATAAAAATGAGGCACAAAAACTTAAATTCTGTGCCTGTTCCACACAATATTAAAGTTGAAACAATTAAGTATTATGCAAATAAGTTCCAGGTTAAAGAATTTATTGAAACCGGTACCTTTCTTGGAAAAATGATTTTGGCTGTTAAAGATACTTTTGAAAATATCACTTCTATTGAGCTAAGCAATGATATTTTCGAAAGGGCAGTAAAATTATTTAAAAAATACCCTCATATTTCTATCAAACAAGGTGACAGCGGAACAATGCTGCCCATTGTTTTGCAATCTGTCGTCCAGCCTTGTCTGTTTTGGCTCGATGGTCATTACTCAGGAGGGATAACGGCGAAAGCTAATATCGAAACCCCTGTGATTTCAGAAATTAAAACTATTTTAAACCATCCTGTAAAAAATCATGTAATATTGATTGATGATGCGCGACTTTTTATCGGTTCCAGGGATTATCCGACCCTTGACCAGGTAAAACAATTATTGAATGAGTACTCTCCCGATTTTAATTTTGAAGTAAAAGATGACATCATAATTATTTATTAAAAATAAATGCAGCATTGATGAAATATCCAGGCACTTTCATTCACAATAAGGATATTAATATAATATGGATGTTTACCTTTGATGAACCCTGCGATGTTCATGTGTATCAACTATTAGATTATTAAATGTTTAAATTAAATATTCGAATGAAAATATTCAGTTCAATAATTAAATTTTTTATCAATATTTTTTGCCTGGTCGTTAAAAAAAATAAAGATATTAAGCAATATTTATTTTCAGTAGCACTCAGAAATGAAGTGATTGATTTTATAGAAAACAGATATTACGCGGAATACGAACACATTAAAAGATCAGTTTCCATCTTAAAAAAGACATTAAATATTAAAGAGAAATTCATTATCCTCGATATTGGTGGTTCGAATGGCAGGACTGCAAATATGTATGGTGAAGCTTTCCCGTTAAACAAAGTTTACGTTTTTGAACCAATTAAAGAAACTTTTGAAATTTTAACAAGTAATACAAGAAAAAACAATAACATTATTTCTGTTAATAAAGCAGTCGGGAATAAATCCGGCAAAGAAATTATTAATATTGCCAAAAGGATCAGCGCTTCATCATTACTTGGCTTAAAAGCTGACAAATCGAGCGCTTTATTTGCTGAAAACCTGGAAAGAGTCGATACAGAAGAAATAACTATTTGTAAAATAGACGAAGAAATCCCGTTTGATAGCAAAATAGGGATTATGAAAATAGATGTACAGGGATTTGAACTCGAAGTGCTTAAAGGGGCCAAATTAACCCTCGAAAGGACTTGTATAGTATTATTGGAAGTGAACAACCATAATGGTTATTCAGGAAGCCCGAAATACTACGATATCGATTTGGCATTAAGGGAATCCGGGTTCCTGTTTTACGATTTATGCCCCTCGACAAGGGATAACGGAAGGCTCAAAGAGTGGGATGCAATCTATATCAACAAATTACACTATGAAGATTGGAATAATTGAAATAATGCCCAAAGGGCATTATACACTTGTTGAATCTTTAATACAAATTTATAGCGCGGATAATCTCAATGAATTATTCATTTTTACCCACAAAACAGGTTATGAAGCACTTCAGCCTGTTATTAAAGACTCAAGTTCAAAAATTACTATAATTTGTAAGAATGATGATGAAAATTTCAAATCCTTTTTTAAAAGGATTAATAGTTTTTATTTAGAAAAACTATATGTCGTAACTTTAGAAAAATACTTCATAAATTTTATTTCTCTTAGTGTCAATACTCCGGTTTTTCTCTTTGTTCATAATATTGAAGACTGGTTTCAATTATCATTAAAAGTTTTGTTCTATAGGTTTTTCTTTAATATTCTAAAATTGAATTCGTTCATATTTAATTTCAAAGTATGCTTTATTTATCCTGTTTTCAAAAATATAATCAAAAAAAAGGTTTTAAAATCTGGTGGTAAGTTTGTTGTCCTCAATAAAATTCTTAAAAATGAATTATCCGCTTTTGTAAGTAGAGATAAATTAGAAGTTATTCCTTTTTCAGTCTATAATCCATCACAAATTATAAATAATCAAAACAAAAAAATATTACGAATTTGTATTCCCGGTATCCTGGATAATTTCAGGCGGGATTATTTTGCAGTTTTCAAATGTATTGAAGAAAATATGGAAATCTTCAAAGGTAAAATCGAATTAGATCTATTGGGAGCTACAAATAATGAAAGTAATAAAATTATACAAGAAGCCGATCGGCTTATTAAAAAAGATATTAATATAATATATCATAAATCTCCTTATATTCCAATGCCTGAATATAATGAACTCTTAAGCAAATCAAATATAATACTTGGAAATTTAAATACTATTCTTAATAAATATTGCGTATATGGAAAAACCAAAGATACTGGTGCAATATTTGTTATGATTAAATTTGGAAAACCAGGAATCCTTCCAAAAGATTACGCCTTAATAGACGAATTAAAAACTTCTACATTGACGTACGGCAATTACGATGAGTTGGCATCCATTTTTAAAAGGTTAATTAACGAACCCGAATTACTCCTTCATCTATCTGAAGAAGCAGTTAAGAATTCCCGGTATTTTGAACCTGAAAAAATCTTAAATTCATTATAAAATCTGATGGGAATTGTTATCAGGCAGAGTTTAAAAGCTTCTATAGTAAGCTATTTCGGAGCGGCGATCGGGGCTTTTTCAATATTGTACCTGCTCCCAAAATGCCTGACAGCAGAACAAATAGGTTTAACCAGGGTGCTTCTTGAAGCAGCAATGTTCTTTTCTTTTTTTGCCCAGCTTGGGATGTCCAATATTGTAATAAAATTTTTCCCTAATTTTAAAAATTCTTCAAATAACCATAACGGGTTTATATTTATTGTCACTTTATTGCCACTTATTGGTTTTGTAATTTTCTTTATAATTTTTATACTATTCCGCAATACGCTTATTCATCCTTTTGTAGAAAAATCAAAATTATTGACTGATTATTATTTCTTCATAATCCCGTTGACTTTTTTCTGTATGTATACAGCAATTTGCGAAGCGTATGCATCGATGCTTTACAGGATTGTAGTGCCTAAAATTATTAAAGAAGTATTTATCAGGCTTTTTACCATATTTATTACTGTCCTTCTATTTTTAAAACTACTGGACATCAGGGAATATGTTATGCTTTTTGTCCTGGGGTACGGGATTGCACTGATAGCGAATGTTTTTTATATAAATAAAATTCAGACTATAAGCATTAAACCAAATTTCTCTTTTTTGAATAAGCCGCTTGTAAAAGAAATGGGGTTATTTATGACATTCATGATAATAGCAGGATCCGGATCTGGTATTGCGAATAAAATAGACATCGGGATGATTTCATCCAAGATAAGCCTTTCTGATACCGGGGTTTATAGTATTGCCTTCTTTATAGCCGTTTTTATTGAAGTCCCGACCCGTTCAATATTCCAAATTTCGACCCCGCTTGCCATTGAAGCAATTAAAGACAATAACACTGTTAAATTGGATGAATTGTACAAAAGAGTAGCCTTAAACCAATTGATAATAGGAGGGATTATCTTTTTATTGCTTTGGTTCAATGTGGATAACTTATATAAAGTTATGCCAAATGGCGAACTCTATTCAAAAGGTAAATATGTAATATTTTTTATTGGCCTGAGCAAGGTTTTCGATGCGGCAACAGGCATAAATGCTTCAATACTTAACTATTCCAAATATTATTATTACACGTTGTATTTCATTTTCGTACTTGCTGCCCTGGCAATAGGCAATAATCTGGTATTTATAAGGCTATACGGGATTACCGGGGCAGCAATAGCTACAGCAGTTTCAATATTTTTGTATAATATCATTTTGGTAATTTTTGTGAAAATTAAAATGAAAACACAGCCTTTTTCAAATAAAACAATAATTGCACTGATAATATTTTTAATAATGTTTCTCATTAATTTATTTGTACCCCATTTACAAAATCCATTTATTGATACTATAATCAGAAGTTCAATTGTTATAAGCTTATTTGCATTTCTGATATTAAAATTAAAGGTTTCAAACGACATTAATTCAGCTTTTAAGAATTTTATAAATAACTATGTCTTTAAGTAAAATTTCACTTTCAATATAATTTTTGTGCCTGTTTCTTTCATTTTTTGAATTTTATTTATCTTTAAAAACTTGAATTTTAATTAAAACTGAATAAAATCAGATGATCAATAACAAAATAATTATGTAGTATTTCCGGCCTATAATGCAGAAAAAACGCTCGAAGCAACCTACAACGAAATTCCTTTTGATATCGTTGACAATGTAATTCTGGTAGACGATAACAGCAAAGATGGTACTATAGAATTAGCAAAAAAGATT
>CAVSGB010000304.1:0-3174 GCA_963726845.1 uncultured Bacteroidota bacterium
GACAAATTTAATACGAGGTACAAAGACCATTTAAATAAGAAAAAGCGCAGTAAACATTTCATAAAGAATATCAGAAACTCCGGGATACGAAAGATTTTCCGGAGTTTTTTGTTTAATTTTGCTTTGCTAAATTCCGAAAATTATGGTAAACTATATTTTATTCGATGACCATTGGAATTACCTTTTGCCACTAACATTTACAAGGCCGGTTGCAGAACTCCGCATTGGAATATTAACTATTAGGGAAAAATGGGAAAGATTTTTAAAAACTGAAATTAGCTGGCTGGCCGAAAATTTTCTGCAAGAGAAATTTCAGTTAAAGATAAGCGAAGACAATATTTTCATCAATGGAAGTATCCTGCCTGATGATAAATTATTGCAATCTATTCAATCTTTAAAATCAGGTCATTCACTGGCACAGGCAAATATTCTTATTGCTTCAAGATGTAATAATAATGATGCATTATCATTTACAAATGATATTGGTAAAGCTTCATCAATCGTTCAGTTTGCTGGTGAAATATTTAAAATTAATTTCCCATGGGAGATATTTCAATTTAACGGGAAGGCCATTGAAGCCGATTTAAAAATTATTGCAAGTGGGAGAAAATCTGTTTCGATAAATCATTCAAATCATGTTTCCGCGCCTGAAAACATATTCATGGAAGAAGGCGTAAAGGTGGAATTTTCAACCCTTAATGCATCTACCGGGCCGATTTATATCGGGAAAGGTGCTGAGGTAATGGAAGGCTGCCTTATACGAATTCTTTCGCATTATGCGCACACGCTGTTTTAAAAATGGGGGCCAAAGTTTACTGGGCGAACAACTATAGGCTCGAATTCTAAAGTGGGCGGGGAAATTAATAATTGTGTAATCCAGGGAAATTCGAACAAAGCGCATGATGGTTTTCTAGGGAATTCGGTACTTGGCGAATGGTGTAACCTGGGAGCAGATACAAATAATTCGAACCTGAAAAATAATTATGCAGAAGTAAAATTATGGAATTATCCCCGTGAAAAATTTGTACCCACCGGATTGCAATTTTGCGGAATGATTATGGGCGACCACTCTAAGTGTGGCATCAATACTATGTTCAATACAGGTACTGTTGTCGGCGTTAATGCAAATATTTTTGGGGCTGGTTACCCGCGAAATTTTATTCCATCTTTTTCCTGGGGCGGGCCACAGGGTTTAACAGTATATTCTTTGGATAAATCATTTGAAACAATCAGCAAAGTTCTTCAGTCGGCGTTCGCTTGAATTGACTGAAATAGACAAAAAAATTCTGCAATACGTATTTGTAAAGACAGAAAAATCCAGGAGATTTTAATCTCTTTTGGTTTTAATTCCCCACCCCTTGGGGCGAATATTTTAGCCTTGTGCGGCGGTTCTTTGATACCCCGTCTGCTTGCGGCGGGGTAGTTCATTTTGTGTGCTTCTCCCCTTTACATTAACAAAGGAGAGGGATTTGACCCTTTTCCAAAGGAAAAGGTGTAAGGGATAAGGCCTGATTTTTTATGGCATAGGCATTGTTAATCATGTTGGGTTTTGTAATTATTAACTGGATTTAGCGTAATTACTGTGAATGTCAAAATAATTAAAAAATGTAGAACGACATTCTGTCAGGCAATTTTGCCATAAAATATTTTTAATATATGGATAGAGAAAACCAATACGAGATTCGCATCAATGATATGATGGTTCCCGTTTCAGAATGATGAAGACCTGGATTTTATTCCACTTTTACCTGAAGATGAAGAAGAAGGAAAATTGGTTGAATATCCGACATCGCTTCCAATTTTGGCTTTGCGCAATACTGTTCTGTTTCCTGGTGTTTTAATACCTATTACTGTTGGCAGGCAAAAATCTATGAACCTTATTCGCGAAGCCTACCAGACAAATAAATTAATAGGTACTGTTGCACAAAAAGATGCCAATATTGAAGAACCGGCTTTTAGGGACCTTTATAAAGTTGGTACCATTGCACAAATATTAAAAATACTTGAAATGCCTGATGGCAGCACTTCTGTAATTATCCAGGGGAAAAAGCGCTTTGAGGTTGAAGGATTAATTTCTGAAAAGCCCTACATTACTGCAAGGGTAAGTATTTTAACTGATATAAAACCTTCAAAAAACGACAAGGAATTTGAAGCTATCATGGGTTCGCTGAAAGACCTTTCATTAAAAATAATTCAGCTATCTGTTAACATTCCGCCTGAAGCTTCATTCGCAGTTAAAAATATTGAAAGCAGCAGTTTCCTTATAAATTTTATCAGTTCAAACAGCAATATAGCAACACCCGAGAAACAAAAATTGCTCGAAGCAAATGATGTCAGACAGCGCGCAATGCTTCTTATGGAACATTTGGGCAAAGAAGTCCAGATGCTTGAATTAAAAAGTGATATCCAGTCGAAAGTAAAATTTGAACTCGACCAGCAACAGCGGGAGTTTATGCTTCAACAGCAAATGAAGCAAATTCAGGACGAGTTGGGCGGAAACCAGATTGACCAGGAAATTGATGAGCTTCAGAAAAAGGCGAAAAAGAAAAAGTGGGGCAAACATATAAAAGAGGCATTCAATAAGGAAGTTGAAAAATTGGAACGGATAAATCCTGCTGCCGCAGAGTATTCTGTTCAACTTAATTATTTACAGTTATTGCTTGAGCTTCCCTGGAATGTATATACAAAAGATTACTTCGATTTGAAGCGGGCTCAAAAGGTGTTGGACGATGATCATTTTGGACTTGAAAAAGTAAAAGAACGGATTATTGAACATCTTGCCGTTTTAAAATTAAAGGGCGACATGAAGGCCCAATCTTATGCCTTTATGGACCTTCGGGAGTAGGAAAGACTTCATTGGGCAAATCTGTTGCAAAAGCTCTTAAACGCAAATATATAAGAATGTCTTTGGGTGGACTGCACGATGAAGCTGAAATCCGGTGCCACCGGAAAACATATATTGGTGCTTTGCCAGGGCGAATTATTCAAAGCCTTAAAAAAGTAAAATCATCAAACCCTGTTTTTGTACTCGACGAAATAGACAAGGTTGGAAATGACTTTAGGGGTGATCCTTCTGCTGCATTGCTCGAAGTGCTCGATCCGGAGCAGAACAGCAACTTCTACGATAATTTTCTTGAACTGGAGTACGACCTGTCGAAAGTTATGTTTATAGTA
>CAVSGB010000305.1:0-8822 GCA_963726845.1 uncultured Bacteroidota bacterium
GGATCGAGCATGTGATTCTTTGCCCAGGAGATACGCGAGAGCACGATGCGAGCAAGACCAACCGAACCAGTAGAGGACATAAAATTACTATTTGGATGTCAATTTACCAAAATATTTTCATTATTTCAAAGGAGAAGATTTTATCCATGTAATGGATATCAATCCAGAAATGAAAGATGAAGAAATTTGGAATTATGCAATCGAAAATGATTTGGTAATATTAACAAAGGATACTGATTTTTATAATCGGTTTATGACTTCAAATAAATCTCCAAGAATAATTTACTTAAAAATTGGGAATATGACATTGAACGATATGTATATTTTCTTTCAATCCTATTGGCATTCAATTGTTTCACTACTTGACAACAATAGGTTTATTATTGTTTCTAAAGAAAGTATCCAACGAATTTACTGATTGTAATGAACTTTTGCTGTCGAATCAATAGGATTAGGACGTGGCGGAATAAGCCAAACAGCGAAAATCACAGGAGTATCAAGAGTTATAGTTTTAACCGGTGCGCGGCAAACCGGGAAAACGACCTTGTCTAAGATGTGTTTTCCTAGCTAGTGGCTGCTGAATTAGTCAACGAAATGAATATTTACAAAAGTTTCGATTAAAAGATTGCGAAGCATGAAACAGAAATTCCTTATAAACGAAATGT
The DNA here is from genome assembly GCA_963726845.1 of uncultured Bacteroidota bacterium. Taxonomy (GTDB): domain Bacteria; phylum Bacteroidota; class Bacteroidia; order Bacteroidales; family DTGW01; genus CAVSGB01. The sequence continues at coordinate 666 of CAVSGB010000305.1, forward strand.
TGTCTGAGCAAGGTCGAGGAACTAAGCCGAAGGCGGTCTCATGAGCGCAGCGAATAACTTCGAGACGGCGCGAGTTCATTTCGTTAAGTCTTTTTTGGGTTACCTTTTTGTGACGACAACTAAACGAAGTGATCTCATGAGCGATAGCGAATAAAAAGGTAACAAAGAAAAAAAAGGTGCATGTGTTTTGAGTGTTTCATCTATAATTCTTTGCATTTAAAAATTATATTATTCTTGTAATATGCTGAATTTCATAATTTAATGAAAAATAATCAGCAGACCCTGACTATGTGTATATATCTGTAACCAGAAATTAAAACTACAACGTTTTCAGAAGACAATAGTACAGCAATATAAAATAGTGAAAAATGTGTATTTTTGCCAAAGAATAATACTAAAAATGTGAATTTAATCACATATTATTTGCAAATAGTGTGATAAATGAATATAAAAAGAAAAATACATCATCAGCTTCTTATCTGGAAAGATAGTCCCAAGCGTAAGCCATTGATATTGCAAGGCGCGAGACAAGTAGGTAAAACATGGATTTTAAAGCATTTTGGACAAGAATATTTCGAAAATACCGCATATTTTAATTTTGATCAACAAGCTGAGCTAAAACAACTTTTTGTCACAACAAAAGATACAAAACGTATTGTTCAGAATCTTTCATTAATTCATGGTAAAGCTATCCTGCCGCATAAAACATTAGTTATATTTGATGAAATACAAGAGTGTAATGAAGCTTTAAATATATTAAAATATTTTTGTGAAGATGCACCGGAATATGTTATCGCATGCGCCGGTTCGTTATTAGGTGTAGCAATGAGCAGGGGAGCTTCGTTCCCTGTTGGGAAAGTTGACTTTATGCAGGTTTATCCGGTTACATTTTCAGAGTTTTTGGCAGAAGCCGATTTCAATCTGTATGCTTATCTGGGTAGTTTGGTTAAAATAGGGCCTATTCCCGACATATTCTTTCATCCGCTCGTGGATAAATTAAAGATGTATTATATTTCTGGCGGAATGCCAGAGTCTATAGTTACTTTACTTGAAAAACAGGATGTAGAAAAAACACAGCAGGTACTTCAAAATATATTGAATGCTTATACACTAGACTTTTCAAAACATGTTGAAAATAAAAATATCCCCAAGATAAATTATATTTGGGCATCTTTGCCTTCGCAACTGGCACGCGAAAATAAAAAATTTTTGTACCAGTCTGTAAAACAAGGGGCACGCGCACGGGAATATGAAGATGCTGTACTCTGGCTTATTAACGCAGGACTGGCTTACCGTATATACTGTTCCACAAAACCAGCCCTACCATTATCTGCTTATGACGATTTATCTGCATTCAAACTTTATTTACCTGATATAGGTTTACTTAGGCGTTTGTCGCTGTTAGATCCTATTGCTATTGCAGAAGGTAACCGGTTATTGACAGAATTTAAGGGAGCTCTAACCGAAAATTATATATTGGAAAGTTTGGTACAGCAATTTGAAGGTATGCCCCGTTACTGGAAATCTGAAAACATTGCAGAGGTAGATTTTTTAGTACAATTTAAAAATGAAATTATCCCTATTGAAGTGAAACCTGATGAGAATATTCGAAGCAAGAGCCTGACGTTTTATAGAAAACGATTTAATCCACTGTTAAGTGTTCGCTATTCTTTAAGAAACTTGAAGTTAGACGAGGGGGTAGTAAATATTCCTTTATTTATGGCTGATTATACACAAACGATACTCTCATGGTGTAAAGAAAATTAGTAACAAATTAGTCCGAATTTTAATAAACATAGATTTTCATAGGGGAAATTACCTCCAGCAATATAAAGTAGAAGCACCTTTAAAAAATAGACTCTTGTTAAACCGCCATGAGTAAGATTGCTGATTAAACTTTCCTATCATATCCAATAATAGTGGCATACTCCGTTTCTTTTGCAATGTTTGTCTTATATTCTTTTCAGTAATTGAACCCGATCCGGTATTGGATATCATTTTTACAAAAAGTTTTTCTGCACTTTCATAGAATGCTCGATTCATGCATTAAAAATGGGAATAAGCCACCAGTTTTTCAACATAAAGAAGGCACTTTTGTAATAACATTCTTCCCAAAAAGAATAAGTGACGGAATAAATTCACTAATAACTATCATAAAAGATAATCCTGGTATCACAGGGGGAGAATTAGCTAAAAAATTTCAGGATCTGGGCGGACAATGGAACGATGTCTAAAAATATTAAAAGAGGATAAAAAAATTATATTTATTGGAAGTAAAAAACCGGAGGATACTTTTTGAAATACATTGACAAAAAGAAACCATTTGAATACAATAAACAGATTAACAAGTAGATGTCATGCTACATGTAAATTGCTAATACATAAACCAAATGGCGGGTCGGGGTACACTCTTGAACTGGGCATTGCCGAAATGGTAGCAAGTTGCCTGGAATAAAAACAATTGTTAATAGTCTTCTAATTATTTTATCCATGTAAATTGCCAATATAATATTATATTTGCATGGATATTTTATTCTATGTATGTAAACCGTCATATTATCTCGGAAATGGATGAAGGGTTGGAAAACAACCCATTAGTGGCCATACTAGGCTCTCGTCAGTGCGGCAAGTCAACTTTGGTAAAGCATTTTCTAATTAATAAGCCCAATTCACTATACCTCGATTTAGAGCGGCCATCAGATTTAGCCAAATTAAATGATGCCGAATGGTTTTTAGAAAGCCAACGCGGAAAATTAATATGTATTGACGAAATTCAGCGCAGTCCTGAATTATTTCCTCTGCTTCGCAGTTTGGTAGATGATTGGGGTTCAAATGGCAGCTTTCTTATATTGGGTTCAGCATCAATAGCTTTGTTAAAACAAAGCTCTGAATCATTGGCCGGACGAATTAGTTTCAAACGGCTAACCCCTTTCTTATGGTTCTGAAATTCAAGATAATTTTACACTTGAAAAATATATTGAACGGGGTGGTTTTCCAAGAAGTTATCTGGCGACCTCGAATAAAATATCGTTTGAATGGCGTGAGAACTTTATTTCTACCTTCATAGAGCGCGATTTATTGCAATGGACTGGGTTTTCGATCGGTATTATGCGAAGGTTATGGGTTATGCTCGCTCATAACAACGGCCAATTACTTAATGCTTCAACCATTGGTAATTCATTAGATGTTAGTGGTACAACAGTTAAGAATTATATAGATCTGCTTGAAGGAACATTTATGCTGGAAGTGTTACCTCCCTATTTTTCGAACTTAGGGAAACGATTGGTAAAATCGCCAAAGGTATATATTGCAGATACAGGTATCGCTGTAGCATTGTTGGGCTTAACAAATTTTAATCAAATTGTAGGTCATTCGGTTTTTGGTTCCTTATGGGAAACATTGGTATTGGCGAACTTACGAGGTCATTTCCCGATGGCGAAATACAGTTTTTACCGGACAAGCAATGGTGCTGAATGCGATTTTGTGATGGAACACAATGGCAAAGTATTTGCCATTGAATGCAAAGCCAGCAAAGCTCCAAAGCTTAATAAAGGAAATTTTTTGGCTTTTGAGGATATTAAACCTTGCGCTTCTTTTGTGGTTTCGCCAATTGAAGCTGGTTGGCCAATAAAGGGCAGTATTTCGATAGTTTCAGTAAATGAGCTTATTAACAAATTGAGCAAGTTTGCTTAATTTATTTGGGATTTTTTCAAACCTCCTTTATGAATGCCTGTTAAAATATTTTTATTATATCAAGCGCCATTGCTGAACCCTGCAATGTGGGTTAAAGCATTTTGGACAAGAATATTTCGAAAATACCGCATATTTTAATTTTGATCAACAAGCTGAGCTAAAACAACTTTTTGTCACAACAAAAGATACAAAACGTATTGTTCAGAATCTTTCATTAATTCATGGTAAAGCTATCCTGCCGCATAAAACATTAGTTATATTTGATGAAATACAAGAGTGCAATGAAGCTTTAAATACATTAAAATATTTTTGTGAAGATGCACCGGAATATGTTATCGCATGCGCCGGTTCGTTATTAGGTGTAGCAATGAGCAGGGGAGCTTCGTTCCCTGTTGGGAAAGTTGACTTTATGCAGGTTTATCCGGTTACATTTTCAGAGTTTTTGGCAGAAGCCGATTCCAATCTGTATGCTTATCTGGGTAGTTTGGTTAAAATAGGGCCTATTCCCGACATATTCTTTCATCCGCTCGTGGATAAATTAAAGATGTATTATATTTCTGGCGGAATGCCAGAGTCTATAGTTACTTTACTTGAAAAACAGGATGTAGAAAAAACACAGCAGGTACTTCAAAATATATTGAATGCATATACACTAGACTTTTCAAAACATGTTGAAAATAAAAATATCCCCAAGATAAATTATATTTGGGCATCTTTGCCTTCGCAACTGGCACGCGAAAATAAAAAATTTTTGTACCAGTCTGTAAAACAAGGGGCACGGGCACGGGAATATGAAGATGCTGTACTCTGGCTTATTAATGCAGGACTGGCTTACCGTATATACTGTTCCACAAAACCAGCCCTACCATTATCTGCTTATGACGATTTATCTGCATTCAAACTTTATTTACCTGATATAGGTTTACTTAGGCGTTTGTCGCTGTTAGATCCTATTGCTATATAATTTCTTGTTTATAAACCAAATGGCGGGTCTAGGGTACACTTTTGAGCAGGGCATTGCCGAAATGGTCGGTTGGTATAATCAAGTTAATAAAGGATTATTATACAATCGTTGGTCTGTTAAACCATTTCCATGCCGGTATTAATGGAATGCCGTCAAGTTCGTCTTCCTGATCAAGGGTTACAATCAATCCTTTGTTACAATTTGTTAGTTTGAGGGCCTCTTTTATTCCCAACACTTCTCTTTTCATGTTATCATCCGTAATTTTCAGACAAACCTGTATTGCCAGTTTAATATGGTTATCATCTCTAACCAGGAAATCACATTCTGCTTTTTCATTTTTAAAATAAAATATATCTTTAAAATTACGCCTTAACTGTATAAATACAGCATTTTCCAATAATCTTCCCTCATCTTTATTAAGTGAAAGGCTGTTTGCTATAATCATACCAGTGTCAATACAATACACCTTTTTTGCATTCGCCAATTGTTGATGTATTGAAAAGGAGAAACGGGGAATTAACTCTATCAGGTAACTTTCCTGTAAATAATCGCAATAATCAATTGTGGTGCGTACTGATTTAATTTCAAGGGTTTTTGATATTTTATTATAACTAAATTCTTTTCCTACATTACTTATAATATGCAATGCCAACCGGATTAAAAAATGTTCATTCCTGATACCTTTTCTTACTGCAATATCGCGCATAACAATATCTCTCATTAATGTCCTTAAATATTCCGGGTTTTGTTCTTTTATATATTCAGGGAAACCTCCCATTTCAATAAACTTACGAAATGAGCCCAAGCCTGGGGTTTGGTTTATTGCATCTAAAAACTCCATATAATCAAATGGAAATAATTCAACCTGTTGATATCTCCCGGTTAAATGAGTCCCCAATTCGCGACTTAACATACTTGCATTAGACCCGGTAATTTGAAGTTTAATTCCACGATCATTTGCTGACCTTGCATATTTTTCCCATCCAATAATGTTTTGTACCTCATCTAAAATGATTATTTCTTTATTATTTCGTCCTGCAATTTTTTCAATTTTGTCAAAATCACTAATTTCAAATCCTTCTATACGAGGATCCTCAAAATTTATTGAAACGGCCCTGTTTTGCTTATTAATTTGTTGCAAATAGGTACTTTTACCGCATCTTCTGATGCCTGAGACAACTATTATCCTGTTTGTATTTAAATTAATCTGTCTGTTCCGGTATACCAACCTTTCATGCTTGAATGTATTTTCTTGGTTACTAATAAGTTGTTCAATTGTATTTTCAGTAATCATAGTCTGTTTTTTTCAAATATAAATAAATTTGTATTAATAATACAAATTTATTTATATTATTAATACAAGAAAATCATTATTCTTGATAATGTTCAAATTATTAGTTAGTACCTAATCAATAAAATCCTGATGCTTTTTGGCAAAATATTTAATGATAACCTGATAATGTTTATTCATTGCGTCGCGAAGGTTAAAACAAAAATTCCTTTTCGGCGGCGTTCTGTCTGAGCGAAGTCGAGGAACTTAGCCGAAGGCAGTCTCATGAGTGCAGCGAATAACTTCGAGACGGAGCGAGTTACTCCCTTCGGTCGTGAGAAAAGTTGTGGTTGCTCCTTCGAATTTAGTTTGTACAACCATGAAGGTTTCATTTCAGTATTTATTATGCATCGAATGTTTCTTTTTATAATAGAAACATATTGAATAAAGTTTGCGTTTATAATAGAAACAATTTATCTTTACCAGTATTCTAATTGTTATGGAAAGAACTGTATTATCATCAGTAGTTTTCGACCAGCAAGTATTTAAACTAAGCAATAATCATGTTCCACGTTTAACAAACCCATTTGCCCGGGATAATGAAATTGTTGTCCTTTCTGGTATTCGTCGATGCGGCAAATCGACTTTTCTCCAGGAGATACGCTCAACCTATAAACAGAACAATTATTTTTTAAATTTTGACGATGATCGTTTGGTTCAATTTAATATTGACGATTTTCAGATACTATATGAGATATTTATTGAATATTTTGGGAACCAAACTAACTTCTTTTTTGACGAAATACAAAACATAAAAGGTTGGGAACGGTTTGTCCGACGACTTCATGAAAATGGGAACAAGGTCTATATTACAGGTTCTAATGCTTCCATGTTAAGTAAAGCGTCAGGCACACATCTTACTGGCAGATATTACCAAAGTGAATTGTATCCATTCTCTTTTAATGAGTTCATACGGTTTAAGAAAAAACAATTCAGCCCAAATAGTTTATTAACTACAAAAGGGAAAGCTGAAATAAAGCAACTTTTTAATGAATATTTTGATAAAGGTGGTTTCCCTGCATTTCTTCAAAACGACGACAACAGGCAGTACCTGAAATCTTTATATGAAAGCATCCTGTATCGCGACATAATTGTTAGAAATGGATTGACAAATGAAAAGGAATTGTTGGAGCTTATCTATTACCTGGCCAGTAATGTTTCGAAATTAGCTTCTTATAATAGTTTAGCGAAAGTTATAGGCGTTAAGAATGCTACAACGGTTAGTAACTATTTGGAATACATTCAGAATACTTATTTGATTTTTGCAATTAATAAATTCGATTTCTCTCTGAAAACACAGGTTCAAAATCCTAAGAAGTTTTATTTTATTGATAATGCTTTGGTTAGGGAGCTTGGTTTTTTTACTTCAGAAGATAAGGGTAGGTTATTAGAAAATTTGGTATTTATTGAATTAAAGCGTAGATCGAAAGAAGTTTATTATCATAGTAATAAGCAGGAATGTGATTTTGTGATAAAAGAAAAAAATAAAATCGTCGAAGCGATACAGGTCTGCTGGTCGGTTTATAATGCAGAGACAAAGGCGAGGGAGTTAAAAGGGTTAGTTGAAGCGCTATCGTCATATAATTTAAGAAAGGGTATAATACTTACAGATTCTGATGAGGGAAAATTACAAACAGATAGCTTTGAAATTGAAATCAAACCAGTATGGAAGTGGTTGTTAGAAAGTTTTTAAAGTACGTCAGGCACCCTGTGTTTCCATATCGCCATTTTTCAGCAAATTGGTTTGGGCATTGGAAATGCAGATGGGCGTGCCCTCGGGCAGGCCGCGGGTCTGGGCGAAGACCTGGCCGAGCACCGTCCAGTGCACGCTGACGTCGGTGCGTTCGAGGTTGGCGGTGTCGTCCGTCCCGCCGAGGAAGAGCGGGTGGATGTAGCTCAGGCACTCGTCGAACGCGAGCTGCTCTGCATCCTGCCCGGCCGCGCCCTTGACGGCCCGCCACTGGCGTAAGCGCCGTACCGCGTCCAGGCCGCCCCGTCGCCGTTGAGGAAGCCGATGAAGTCGCTGAGCCCCGCGACCGGCTCGAGCACACCCGTTCCGACATCGGCAACGACGACCAGCGGGTCGGCCTGCGGAGTGCTCGGCGGCACCGCGCCGTACTGCCGCCCCCGCCAGTCGATCGCGAAGAACGCAGTGCCCATTGCGACGTCG
>CAVSGB010000306.1:0-5692 GCA_963726845.1 uncultured Bacteroidota bacterium
TATGATTATTTATACATAAGCGATATTTCCGGTGCATACTTTGTATCAGGCCGTGAGTGCAAACATGGAAATGTTAAAATATTTCATATTGAAAACTCAGGGCAAATTATTGAAATTGATAAATTATTACCTGAAGAAAAGTTACAGGAATGTTTTTTGAAAGTCTCGCAAAAATCAGTAATTAAAAAGAATATTGAAGTTGAGAGACAAAAAGAAATACAAAGTCAGTTTGATGTAGACACAAATTTAATAGAATTAATTTCGAAAGCATTGGGAATCCAATTACTTTCCGATTCGGCAAAGTACATTGCCAAACAATATAAGGCTAAGCTTACTGATGAAAATGACAAAGATAAAAGGGCTTTAATTTTCTCAGAAATTTCAAAATATGAAAAGAAGGCAGCAAAATATCAAATGTCAGCAAATAATTTGTACTCTAAGTCTAACGAAATTCAGTTCAATAAATCTTCAAATAGTAAGCAACAAAAGGGTAATTACAGCCTTGATACTTCCATCTTTTCAATCGAAGCCTCATCGCCTTATTCAGACGAAAATCCTTTTCCAACAGAAATAGATCTTCCTGCAGGTTTATTTTTTAGAATACAATTAGGAGTTTACAGTAAGCCCGTAGAATGTGATTATTTTGGTGGTATTCAGCCAATAACTGCTGAATCAGTGCAAGAAAATAAAACAATTAAATACTATGCAGGGATATTTAAACGTTTTGATACAGCAGATATTTCATTGAGAAAAATTAAAGAACTTGGTTTTAAAGAAGCTTTTCTTGTGGCGTTTTACGACAACAAGAAAATTCCTGTTAACAGGGCAAGAGAATTAGGGAAAAGGGAATAAAAGTGTAAAAATTTCATTAGGTGATGCAAATCAACACAAATTGTTGATAAATTGTTCCTAAATATTTATTAAATTTGGGTAAATGAAATGTGGGATGTTGTAATTTTATTTTGAGAGAAAAATTTCATATACTATGAAAGACATTAATAAATTAAAAGAAAGACCGGATTTTGATGAAATGGTCGACCGTGGCGAAGGTTATATCAACTTTCTTACTTTACACAATGATGAGCTTCATACTTTTGAGTATGTTATAGAATCTTTGATTGAAGTTTGCGAACACGATATGGAACAAGCCGAACAGTGCACATACCTGGTTCATTACAAAGGTAAATGCGATGTAAAGAAAGGCGATCATAAAATACTTGTACCTTATAAAAAAGAACTATCCAGGCGTGGTTTAACCGTGACAATTGAATAATTTTTTCAGTTGTCATAAATGCACCTTCCTCAATTATTTATTTTTGCTGATAGGCAAAACATTTAATTAATGATAAATTTAAAATTTGTTAATAATATTTTTATTGATTGATTTTTAATCGATTTAATATTTTTAAATATTTTTTTGCTAATCAAGTTCGTTTTTATACTTTTGAGGCGCTTTAAAAAGCACAAAATATTTTGGCTCTTAAATGAGAGGCGGGGAGTATTATAAATCCTGATTTCTAAAGGAGATATTTACTTAAAAGGCAAATAGTATTCATTTGCATAAAGATGTAAATGAATGGAGAGGTGGGTGAGTGGCTGAAACCAACGGTTTGCTAAACCGTCGTACTGGGCAACTGGTACCGGGGGTTCGAATCCCCCCCTCTCCGCAAGTTGTATTCTAAACAAATCCAAAACCGCTTATATATCACTAAATAGGCGGTTTTTTATTTTTACCCTGTCAAAATAATTCAAAAAATACCATCCATTAGGTGACCTATTCGGTTACCTTTTTTTATTTTCTAATTTGGTAACCGAATTTGCTGTAACAAATTGTATTTCATGTATGTGCAACTGTCATTTTTAGCCATTTGAAGCTAAATAATATTATAATTCGGTTACCTAATTCAAAAATAATATGAAAACAACCCAAACATTCTCAATTCTTATTTGGGCTAATAAATCTAAAGCCTCAAATAATGAAGCCCCACTTTTCGCAAGAATTACAGTTGATGGAAAGCGTGCTGAAGTTTCTCTAAAGAAAAGAATCGACCTCTCAAAATGGGATTCAACAAAAGGCTCTATGAAAGGCCCTGGAGAAGATGCTAAAACTATTAATAATTACATTAGCCAGGTCAGGTCAGAAATTTTTAAGCATTATACGCGGATGCAAATGCTCGATGAGTTTATTACAGCCGATTCAATAAAGAATGTTTTTACAGGTCAAAAAGAAGAAAAGAAAACAATTCTGATTGTTTTTGATTATCACAATGGACAAATGGAAAAATTGGTTGGAATAGATGTTGTTCAGGCAACAATGGTAAAATTCCGTACAATCAGGTCTAAGCTGGCTAATTATATTAAATATCATTATAAGCAATCAGATATATATTTAGAAAAGCTTAACCATCAATTTGTCTCCAATTTTGAATACTATCTAAAAACAGTCGAACATATTCAACACAATACTACCATGAAATACATCCAGAACCTTAAAAAAATTATAAACCTTGCAGTTAGAAATGGATGGTTGTTACATAGTCCTTTTGCAGAATTTCATTGTTCATTTAACAAAGTCGAACGAAATGTTCTTACAAAAGAGGAATTGTGTAAACTGGAAAACAAGGCTTTTAAAATCGAGCGTTTACAGCAGGTTTGCGATTTATTTATTTTCAGTTGTTATACTGGTTTAGCTTATATTGATGTAATGCGCTTAAATCAAGATAATTTAACTATGGGTATAGATGGTTCAAATTGGATATTTACAGAGCGCAAAAAAACAGGCGAGAGGGCTGCATTCCAATACTTCAAAAAGCACAAATAATTTTGGATAAATATAAAAATCATCCGGCGGTTATAAATAAAGGTGCATTGTTGCCTGTATTATCAAATCAAAAATTAAATGCTTACTTAAAAGAGGTTGCCGACCTGTCAGGAATCGATAAGAACCTTACATTCCATCTTGCCCGTCATACTTTTGCAACTACTGTTACTCTGGCCAATGGGGTTCCCATTGAAACTGTTTCGAAATTACTTGGCCATTCGAGTATTAAAACAACACAGATCTATGCAAAAGTAATTGAGCGTAAAATCAGTGAAGATATGAACCTATTGAAAGAAAAACTTAGCCGGAACAGCCACAGCAAAGCAATCAACTATTAAACATTCTAATAGGATGATATAATATTTTCATTAATAAAATATCGTTAGCTAATCAAATTTAAAATGCAGTTTATTAAATATTTGCAATAGTTCGATAATTATTTTATAATTAATATTCAATATTTTTTAACATATTTTGTATTATTTATTTGTTAAATTTTTATTTTTACCCTAAAATGAAAAACTTAAACCCTAAAATAAGTACTAAATCAAATTTTGTTTAATATTCTTGATATATTAGAAACCTGGTAACAAGCAAAATAATTTCATACGATCACAACTCAACTTCTGACGAATCATTCGAAGAATTTGCTAATTTGGCAAGATGTGAACAGGTGAAAATTAAGAACAAACTGTTTGAGCTTGTATTCAATATAAGTTGTGAACAACACATTAAGTTGTTTTTTAAGAATTATCAATCCAAACTAATAGAATTATCTAACTTATTATATGATCTCGTTGATGCTGATTCTGAATTGATAATTTCACCCTTATCCAAAAATGAATTATTGCAGAATACAAGAATGTCATTTTTGTTTATAATTGACGATCTGATTTCTCATGCACAGTTTCAATTTTCAATTTACTTTGACGATGACTGCCTTATTCCAAATAAATTGCGCGATGTTGCAAAAAAGCAATTTGATTGTTTACTTGCTGATTTTTATGACTTGAACACTTGCATTCCTACTAAATTAATTGAAATTATTACGGACCCTGTTATTAAATTCATCTCCGATCCACTTTTTTCAACATATCGCAATCTGAGCTATCTAAAGAAGTTCACTTCAGAATTATCTGAAATTAAAGAAAATACGGAGAACAGTCACTTATTCTCATCAATAAAAATCAAACTGTTTTATCTTAATTACAATGCGGTAAGCTTTTTCAATTTCATAACCGATGAAATAATTGAAGAAGTCACAAAAATTGATACCAATTGTGGCAAAATCGAAAAACTTTCGTGGTTTCTTAAACATACAAATCAATTACCTCAAAAGCCAGGGCTGGCTTTTCCTCAGGGTCAAAAATCAATACAAAACATGGTGTCCCATTGGATAATCGAGGAGATATATCATCTTGAAAAGAGTATTCAATTATCTATATCCTATAATAAAAATTCTCTAAATGAACTAAGTGATAATTTTAAAATCATTACAGATCTGTCAGTTTCTCAACTAGCTTATTTGCTAAAAATTCTTATCGAAACAGATATTTTAAAGAATCAAAATGACCGGGAACTCATTAAATTTATAGCTGTAAATACCCGCACAAAAAAAGCCGAAACAATTTCTCCCGAGAGCCTCCAGGTAAAATTCTATAATGTTGAGGAAAATACTAAGGATGAAATGAAGAGTTTTATAATTAAGCTATTGAACCATATAAACAAATCAAAAAACGTTATGATTCCTTTATACATTTTGTCAAATTATGTACTTCTAGGATTTGATATAATTCCTTTAGCATCCTGTGGTTAAATTCAGGCTTTTTAAGCATATCATTTACGTTAAACTCAATAATCTTCCCTAAATTATTAAACCCGTTTATTTTGCACATCTCCTGAAATTCGTTGCTGGTAGCAATACTCTCAATAGGTGTATTTAATATTGAATGTTTCCCGTCCATATTTCTTCACATTATCAACCCCTCTTTACGAAAAGCGTGGGTTAACAGTTTCAAGTCGCGGAGGTACGGCCAAGCACCCATCACACTCAAAAACTGCGCCCACGCCGTACGTGAGCGACAAGTCTATTTTGAGTGTGATTGAAAAATTGGCCGTTTCCCTTGACTCAGAAATAGCTTAATCGCTATTCTAATATGTTATTTTCTTTTACAAAAATATGCTATTTGTACATTTACCCAATTACATTGTCTTTAATTTTCTGTTTATTTTTTAACTTCTGTCATGATTAAAATGAATTATTTTTAACCATTCATAATTCTGTTATTCTGAATGTTATCTTGGGGTACTAGTACCCCTGTAACCCTTTTTTCTCAAAAATAATATTTTCATTTGCTGCATAACCAAAAACATTCAAATTATGCCAGCACAAATTTTAACTACAAATGATTTAATGGAGTTCAAAGTTGAACTTATTGATGAATTAAAAAAAATGCTTCGTCAGAATGGTGTCCAACCTGTCAAAAAATGGCTCAAAAGTCCAGAAGTTAAAAAACTTCTAAATATCTCACATGGTACTTTACAAAACATGCGTGTCAATGGAACATTGCCCTTTACCAAAATAGGTGGGGTTATTTATTATGACTACGATGACATTCTGAAGATGCTCCAAACAACTAAAAATCATTCTTAAGTTCTAATAAAGGATGAATTATATCAGGCACCTTTCGGCTTTCTATGGCAAACTTGCCAAAGACAACCGCCCGTCTCCATGCCATGTAAGCTTGTACTTTGCTTTGTTCCAGTTTTGGAACCTGAACCATTTCAACAATCCGGTTTCTGTATCTAGGAAACAGTTGTTACAATTGTCTAAAATAGGTTCAAACCATACTTATTACAAGGCATTAAAAG
>CAVSGB010000307.1:0-3270 GCA_963726845.1 uncultured Bacteroidota bacterium
TCCTTCCTTAATTGGGCTCGGATCGTCTCCTTGTAAGGATCAAGCCCACTGCTCCGATTGCCGTGGCTGGGGACAAGTTCACTTCTCTCCGTTCAACAACTCGGATCACTGTCTTACGATTGATTCCAAGTTCTCTGGAAATGGACTCCATTGATCTTTTATCTGAATAGTAGAGAGTTAAAATTTGAGCCTGAATTTCAGGGGCTATTATTCCCACAAATCCTCCGAATTGAGCAAAACCGTTGTTTACCCCGGCCTATGACCGAGACGACTTCAGCTTCGTATTCATCTATTTTTTATCGAACGGGAGAGAGTTATGGCTGCACGTATGCAGCCATAACTCATAATTAAATGGCGCAATTTAGAAACGCCTGAGATGGAGCTGTCTACGCTAGAACTCCCTTCTAGCCAAATTCCATTTTTATATTTATCATCAGAATAATTGACCCAAAGAGTTAAAGTATCCCCGCCTTCGAAAAGAGACTTCGTCGTTATTTGATATTGGTACATCGTATTTTCAGCAGATTTCATCAACTGTAAAATGTTCTCTTCGATATCGGCGTAAGTCTCATGGAGAACTGACGGCCCCCTAGCTGAAGAAGGTGAAGTCTAGATTTCGATTGGCCGGCAGTAGCAACGATTAACGCGATTGTAGGGTTCTCTAATCTCATTATTTCAGAAAATGACAACACCCCTTCAATGAAAAAACAATTCTATAAAATCATTGAAACAAGTTCATCAGATTTATTAAATATTATAGAAGATATATTGGATACATCGAGAATTGAAGCAGGGTTTGTTTCAGTGAATAAATCGGCAGTTGACTTACACAAATTAATGTGCGACTTACTTGTAATTTTTCAAAATCACATATATTTAAAAGATAAGCCTGTTGAATTAAAATATCATTATCCTAAAATAACCGATAAAATTTCAATCATTACAGATGGACTTCGATTGAAGCAGATTATGTCGAACCTCATAAACAATGCAATAAAATTTACGGAGAAGGGCGAAATTGAATTTGGTTTTGATATTGTTGAAAACAAAGGGGAACAAAAATTAAAACTATTTGTACGCGACACCGGCATTGGCATTCCGATTGACAAGTATGATTATATATTTGAAAGGTTCAGAAAATTAGATATTGAAACAGACAAAATATACCGTGGAAATGGGTTAGGCCTTTATATTGCAAAAAAATTAACTCAAATGCTCAGCGGGGACATTGCTGTTGAATCCTTACCGAATCTCGGTTCTACTTTCTATATAACAATTCCATATATCTCAACCCTTACAGGTCAAGAAATAATTACAGCCTGGCCATTAAATATGTACATCTTAACTGGCCTGGGAAAACAATACTTGTTGTAGAAGACGAGGATTCTAATTATAATTATCTTGAAGCCCTGTTAAATAATCGCGTTAAACTTCTTTGGGTAAATAATGGTGCTGATGCAATAAAAATTATTTCGGAAGTTCCGGTAAACCTTGTATTAATGGACATCAAACTTCCAAAAATGGATGGATTGGAAGCAACCAGGAGAATAAAAAAACAGTGCCCCGATTTACCTGTGATAGCAGTTACAGCCTATGCAATGGATGCTGATAAAAAACATAGTATTGAAGCAGGTTGTGATAATTATATTTCAAAACCCTATAAAATGGAAGATCTGTATTCACTAATCGACACCTATATTGTTTGATGATAAGAAAAAGTTATTAAAATCCGTTTTAAAGCCAATTTTAAAGGCAAAATCCATCATTTATAATTGCTAAATGAAAGCCAACCATCTCTATGATAAGATTTTGTATATTGACGACGAGCAAGCAAACTTAGACGGCTTTAAATTTAACTTTCGTAAGGATTATCAGGTTTATATTGCAACAAATACCCGCGAAGCTTTCGAAATTATTAGTAAAAACAAAATAAAAGTTGTTATATCTGACAACAGGATGCCAGATATGTTAGGCATCGAATTTTTTGAGATTCTTTCAACTTCCCATCCGGAAATTATCAGAATAATAGTTACAGCATATGCCGATACGGATGTAGTAATGCAAGCCATTAATAAGGGGAAAGTTTATAAATTTATTACAAAACCCTGGAACAAAAATGAACTTCAGGTTACAATAAATAATGCTCTCGAATCTTATAACCTACGCCAGCAAAACCAGGAACTTTTATCAGATTTGACACTCAAAAACAAAGAACTTGAAGATCTTAACTTCAGGTTGATGATAGAAGTTGCTGAACGATCGAAAGCAGAAGAAGAACTTGCAATGCATCGCGAAAATCTTGAAAAATTGGTAAAGCAACGCACTGAAGAGCTCGATAAAATAAACATAGACCTGGCAATGGCTAATAATGAGCTTATTGCAGTCAATGAAGAATTGAATGCAATTAATGAAGAGATGGATAGCGCAAATAAAAAGCTAAACCATGAAATTCAAATTAGGACACAGGTTCAGGAATTGCTTGCCGAAAGCGAGAATAAATATCGTGGGCTTATAGAACAATCTTCAGAAGGTATAATGTTAATTTCGCTTGAAGGAAAGATAATTGAATGTAATCATGCTATTGGCAAGATACTGGATATAAATTATAAGGACATTATTGGATCGTATATTTGGGATTTCGATTATATGTTTACGCCAAAAGTTAAAAAAGATTCAACCAGTATCGGGAAGCTAAAAACAACGATTTTTAATTTCATAAACGACTTCGAAAAAAATATTAGTCATTCGATCGAAGGTTACAGGGAAACATCTTCCGGGAATGAGAAATATGTAAGTGGTATTATTTTCCCGGTTAATACGCCCAAAGGTAAATTTCTGGGAATGGTGATGAGGGATTTAACCGAAAAGAAAGTATCTGAAAATGCCCTGAAACGTTACCAAGAAGATTTGGAAGTTTTGGTCAAAGAACGGACTGCACAACTTCAGGAAAGCGAACAAAGATTAAGGACAATTAGCGACAACCTGCCAGGTGGAGCAATATATCATGGTTACACTAATAAGAATGGAGTGGGCCAACTTGTTTATGCCAGCGCTAACATAGCAGAAATCAGTGGATTTTCTTATGATCAATTAATCGAAAATATAGGACAATTTTTTGCAAAAGTTCATCCACTCGAAATTGAAAAACTAATTGAAGCAAGGAAAAGAGGCCAAAGAAACCTTGAACTTCTCGATATGGAAATGAGATATATCCGTCATGACAATGATATTCTCTGGATCCACCTGCGGACTATGTTTAAAAAAGGAAAT
>CAVSGB010000308.1:0-41791 GCA_963726845.1 uncultured Bacteroidota bacterium
TTTTCTGCTTGACTAGGTTTACGTATTGCTGTCCCTAATCGTGTTATATTATCTTGTGTCGCATTGGGTATCGTGCTGCTGATCGACGGTACCCCGCTTGCATCTGTTATTAATACACTGCTTGCCTGGGTTGACAACCCTGTTATATTATCATTGCCCGATGAATATAAAATCTGGTTTTGTATTGTCGTGGCCGGGTAACTTGCGCTGGTCTCTACCCAGTTCGTCCCATTGCCTATTAATAGTTTGTTTGTATTTGCCGTGTTCGGGTACGTGGGCGTACTCCATATCGGTACCCCTGCCCCTGTACTTCGTAACATCTGACCCGTATTCCCTGCTCCCGTATTCATCAACTTTGTGCCGTCTGTGTAAACCAAGCCCCCATTGGTAACCCCTAAACTCCCGTTGTTCGTCCCTCCATTGCCTATCGGTAGTACACCACTTACGTCGCTCGTCAGTACAACCTGTCCAAAACTTGGCGCACCACTTGAGTTGCCCCGCAATACCGTATTGTCAGCTCCCGCTGCTATTGTCGATGGTGCCGAACTTGCTCCGCCCCCTATTACTACACCATATTGCGTTAATAATGCCGTTGAGGCAATTGTCGTCGATCCATCAAAATATGGGATGCCCCCTTGTGTGCCTGTGGTCAACCCTGTTCCCCCTGCTGCTACCCCCAACGTCCCAAAAAACATCGCTACTCCTGCACCACCACCACTTAATAAAGCCTGTCCGCTTGTCCCGGCTGTTGTCGGTAAATTAAAATTATATGTCCCCGCTGCTGCCTGGGGCTGTATCGTGATCGCACCACTTGTACTTCCTGCCAAGGTCAATGTCCCTGTTGTACCTGTCAACCCTAAAATTGGCGTCGCCGTTATACCTGGGACTCCGCTAATATTGGTATTTAAAACTCCTCCATTGCCTGTGACCAACCCTTCAACTTTATTTGGACCATTTGAATATAATATACTGCTTGCTGCATAAGTATCATCAAAAGATGTTGTAGAATAAACATTGTTTGTACCATCCGAACGTAATATTTTACCTGCTGTGCCCGAGGCCGATGGATAGGTTGGCGTACTCCATGTGGGCATACCTGCAATATTCGATTGTAATATCTGACCGCTTGCTGTCCCTGCCCCTGTTGATCCAAAGGCCGTTGTGCTCGATCCATAAATAACCCCGCCTGGCGTGGGCGCTACCCCTGTTCCCGTTCCTCCATTGCCTATTGGCAATATCCCTGTTAAATCTCCAGTTAACGATATTAAGCTTGATGATAATACTCCACTCCCATTGTTATGGATGATCCCTGCAGTGGTAAATTTGGGCAAAATGATATTATTACTAGTCCCACCTATCGTAACATCCCCTGATGTCCCTGAATTGATATTTGTCGGTTGGTTATTACCTACATTGATATTCGTTGCTCCAGTTATCGTCGTATTGCCTGTGATGCCAGTGGTTCCCGTCAGATTTATGCCACTGCCTGAGATATTGGTCGTACTGTTCGCACTTCCCATGGCAACTGTGCTCGCTCCTGTTAAACCTGACCCTACATTGATGTTTTGTACCCCGATGCCTCCTATCGTAACCATGCCCGTGCTTGTCCCTGTATTGATATTAGTCGGTTGTGCATTGTCTTTATTGATGTCCGTTGATCCTTCTATCGCCGTGCTGCCCGTTACTGTCGTTGTCCCGGTTATCGCCGTTGTCCCGTTCAGGTTGATACCACTGCCTGTTATGTTGGTCGTGCTTGCCGAACTTCCCATTGCCAACGTGCTCGCACCTGTTAACCCTGAGCCTACATTGATGTTTTGTACCCCAGCTGCCACCTATCGTCACCGTGCCCGTGCTTGTCCCTGTACCTATATTCACTGGCGTGGCTGCCCCGGTTCCTGCATTGATATTGACTGCACCGGTACCCGAACTGATATTGGTCGTGCTTGAACTGCTGCCTATAGCTACCGTGCTCGCTCCTGTCAACCCTGTCCCTACATTGATGTTTTGTATTCCCGTACCTCCAATGTTAACATTGCCCGTCGAGGTGCCTCCATTGATGTTCGTTACACTACCCGAGTTGGTGTTTATGTTTACTGCACCTCCCGTGATGTCTGCGCCCGCTGAGCCTGTCAGTAATCCTGCCGATCTTATTTGTCCACTCCCCGTGGCCGTTATGTTACCACTGGTGCTTATGCTGTCTCCTGTGTTGTAGGGCGTCAATTCCTTTTTTACATCATCGCGTGTCCAATAACCTATTTGCCCCGACGGTGGTGTGGCCGTCGTTAAATTGCTACTCCCATCGGTATATACGGCTGAAGTGGCCGACAAGCCCGGCAGGTTTACTTTCCCATTCGTATTTCCTATCTTAACATTCCCTGAACCTGCCGTAGAAAATATTTACCGAGTTAGCCCCGCTCCCTGCGCCTATATTTACCGTTTGTGTTTGTGTGGACGATCCCAGGGTGATGTCGCCTGTTGATGCCGGGCCACCAATAACCAATGTCCCTGCCCCTGTGGTCGCAAAAGCCGATGCGCCCGTACCGGCATTAATATTTACCGGCTGTCGGGCACCTGTTGTATTGCCTATTGTAATTGTTTTGGCTGCTGCATCTGCGCCCAGCCCTATATTCCCTGTCCCTGTAGTTAATGCAAAGTTCCCGTTTGAAGTTGTATAAGTTGAACCTCCTGTGCCGGTATTGATGTTTACTGCCGTAACCCCTGTTGAATTCCCAACTGTTATTGTCTTGGCTGCTGCATCTGTGCCCAGGCTTATATTACCTGTGCCTGTATTTAACACAAAGTTTCCATTCTTTGTAGTGTAAGCGCTTCCCCCGGCGCCTGCATTGATATTGGTTGTACTTGCGGCGCTGCCCAGGGTAACAGTGCTTGCACCTGTCAACCCCGTCCCTACATTGATGGTTTGAACTCCTGTACCTCCTATATTTACAGCCCCTGTGGTCGAACCTGTATTAATGTTGGTCCTGTCCATTGTTACTTGCATTGATGTTGATCGCCCCGGAACCTGAATTAATATTGGTTGTACTCGAAACACTGCCCACCGCCACTGTGCTTGCACCTGTCAACCCTGTCCCTACATTTATTGTCTGTACCCCCGTACCTCCTATATTGACTCCATTCGTTGTCCCATCATTGTTTAAGTTGACTACATCTCCTGTTACTGTCAATCCTTTTTGGCCGGTCAAAAGTCCCGCAGATGTTATTGTCCCTGAACCTGTGGTCGAAATATTTCCTGTGGTGGATATCGCATCTCCTGAATTGGATGGTGATAGCACACTGCCTGAACGGTTCCAGTAACCCAATACTCCTGTCGAAGGTGGGGCTGTTGTCAATCCTCCGGAGCCATTGGTATATACGCCTAAATTGTTGCCCAATCCTGTAACAGTTAAACCGGAAAAAGTTGGCGCTGCGCCGGCATCTATATTCTGCGGTGTCGATAAAGTTATGGAACCATTGCCATTGGTTACTATTACCTGTTTAGAACTCGCTTGGGTTATGGTTGTTTTTGTTAATCCACCGGTAGCCGTATTCCCGATTAATATCTGTCCGTCAGTATAGCTGCTTTGGCTTGTGCCACCATTCACTACTGGGAAAACTGTCGTCCCTGATATCGTCCCGTTTATCACCGGTGTTGTCAGCGTCGGGCTGGTCAATGTTTTATTTGTAAAAGTTTCCGTGCCGTTTAATGTAGCCAATGTCCCGGTAACAGGCAGGGTAACATTCGTTCCCCCGGTTGTGGTAAGCGTTATATCGTTTACCGGCGTGGTCGTGAGGTTGCCCCCAATGGTTATTATTTTTGTCCCGTTATTTACCCCTGTGCCGCCATTGGCCGAAGGGATCACTGTATTCCCGGTAATTGTCCCATTGACAACAGGTGTTGTAATTGTCGGACTTGTTCCAAAAACAAGCTGTGCCCCGTGCCTGTTTCATCTGTTAAAGTGATTGCCAGTTGGGCTGAGGTTACGCTTCCTGTTGCCGTGCCATATAATGTTCCCGTACCTGGTAATGTTACATTCGTCGATGTGGTTGTAGTTAAGGTTATATCGTGTGCTGGTGTAGTGGTAAAGTTTCCTCCCGTGTTAATATTTCCTCCAAGTGTTATGATATAGCTCCCGTTGTTTACCCCTGTACCTCCATTGGCTGAAGGAAGTACCCCTGATACATCGCTTGTCAGACTAACTGCATTATACGATGGAATGGCCCGCTTGTATTGCCATGCAAAACGGTTGTTGAAGTGCCCACCACGATAGTCGAAGGCGCTGCCCTGTTCCTCCGCCAATCATCACACCATTGGCTGTCAAAAGTGCGGAAGATGCCATTGTTGAAGTACTGTTAAAATAAGGAATACCGCCTTGTGTCCCGGATGATAAGCCGGTACCGCCATTGCCTACTCCAAGAATAGAATTTCCCCCGGCAAGGGCAATCCAACCGCCGTCGTAATACCAAAACGATCTTGTATCGGTATCGTAAACCAACATCCCTGTTGCAGCAGGCATAAGCCCAAGCGTATTACGTTGTACAGTTGTCATGCGTGGCGCCAGGAACCCTCTTAAAGTTGACCTCAGCTCAAAAATAGCCGAAGGATCAGCATTAATCGACGTTTCGCTGATACCAACCCCCTGCGCGAACAGGCTTTGCCCGTCAATAAACAACAGAAGGGCAGCTATAACTAAGAGTATCCTTAAAATGTTGAAACCTCTCCACTTCCCAAATTGCCATCTTTTAACAGGATATGTTATTAAAGATGCTTTTGCTGGCGTATTCATATATTTTATTTTAAAAATTTCACAAGTAAAAAAGTGACCGTTTGTTCGATAATCGATGTCCTATGCTCGATGCTCGATGTTCGTTGTTCGTTGTTCGTTGTTCGTTATTCGTGCAATATTTTTCGTTATTATTTCATTCATCTTTAAATTTCTTCAAATCTGCACATTATCAAATTAGCAAATCAGCACATCAGCAAATTAGCAAATCAGCAAATCGGCACATTATCATATCAGCACATCGTTTTCTCATTTTTCATTGTTCATTATTCATAATTCATTCGTAATTCGTAATTTGTAATTTGTAATTCATAATTCGTAATTCATAATTCGTAATTCATAATTCGTAATTCATAATTCGTAATTCATAATTCATAATTCGTAATTCGTAATTCATAATTCGTAATTCATAATTCATAATTCGTAATTCGTAATTCGTAATTCGTAATTCATAATTCATAATTCGTAATTCGTAATTTGTAATTTGTAATTCATAATTCGTAATTCGTAATTCATAATTCGTAATTCATAATTCGTAATTCATAATTCGTAATTCATAATTCGTAATTCATAATTCGTAATTCATAATTCGTAATTCATAATTCGTAATTCGTAATTCATAATTCGTAATTCGTAATTCATAATTCGTAATTCATAATTCATAATTCGTAATTCATAATTCGTAATTCGTAATTCGTAATTCGTAATTCGTAATTCATAATTCGTAATTCATAATTCGTAATTCATAATTCGTAATTCGTAATTCATAATTCGTAATTCATAATTCGTAATTCATA
Source organism: uncultured Bacteroidota bacterium (assembly GCA_963726845.1). Lineage (GTDB taxonomy): Bacteria > Bacteroidota > Bacteroidia > Bacteroidales > DTGW01 > CAVSGB01. The sequence continues at coordinate 5,579 of CAVSGB010000308.1, forward strand.
ATTCGTAATTCATAATTCGTAATTCATAATTCGTAATTCATAATTCGTAATTCATAATTCGTAATTCATAATTCGTAATTCATAATTCGTAATTCGTAATTCGTAATTCGTAATTTATATTGTAATTTCAATCCCTTCCTTTAAAACTTCATCTAAAACTATAGAACCAGCTGAGAAAAATCTATCAGTTCCCATAGTATAAGGTTCAATACGCAAGTCAATGTCGTCTGTAGCTGCCCAGGCAAGGGCTTTTTTTCAATGTTAAAACCATTGTATGCATCAGAAACAATAAGCACGTCAATATCGCTTAAGTCTGTAGCCTCGTTACGGGCATAACTGCCAAACAGGTACGCTTTATATATCTTTACCCCCGAGCTGGAAAGCTTCGTAATATATTGTTTTACAATATTTACAATATCTTTTTGAGCCATGTTACAAGTATTTTGGTATTATTGTAAATTGTCGATGCTATTTCCTGAGATGGTTTTTCAGGGTAGTATTCCGGATACCTTCCTTCCTGCTGAAAAACCATAAGTTCATTTAAAACATCCTTTTGTTCCTTCGATAAATTAAGCCCCGCCAGTTCAACCAACCGTTTTAGATTATGTATTTTAGGTGGTACATCGCCAGTTTGTTTTGCCACATGGGCCTTTAAAGTTTTTTCAACTGCCAGATGACAGTAGAACATCGCTTGCAGGGTTTTGCTATTGTCAACAAGATGTTTCACTGCTTCAAGGTCGTCTTCAGCCGTTCCAATCCAATATTCTATCTGTTTTCTATTATCTAACATTTTTCTGTCATAATTTCTAAATTGCCAAACACCATTGAAAAAAATCCTCTAAAAATCCCCCCTTCAACCCATTAACCCATTAACCCATCAACCCTTCAACCTAACAACCCTTTAACTTATTTACCCATCAACCCATCAACCCATCATTTTCTCATTCGTAATCCGTAATCCGTAATCACAAATAAAAAAATACAAGAATCCCCCTTCACGGTACATTGAATTTTTTTGTCCGGGTAAAGAAATCCCTCTTTGAGTAATTTGCCTCAAAGCCATGGTATCCAATAATATCAGGCCTTTTCTTAATAAATACACATATATAAGGCCTTTAAACTGTAAATTTAACAATTACTAATTAAAGTAATACGTATTTGAAAATTAAAAGTTCAATTAAAAACCTCTGGATATTTGACTTAGAGATATTTAAAGTAAGACAAAAATCATTTATCTTACATTCTGCCGGCCTTTAAATTACTAACCTTTTTCTGTAACCATTCAAGTAGTGAATTAAATAATCTCTTAAATACTAAAATATTCTGAATCTGATTAGAACATTGAAAATATTGCACGCCCCGAAGTGCAAATGTTGCAACAATGAGTCGCACAGCTATATATTTTACTTTCAGTGAAACCGTTGTGCTAAGTTCTTGAATTTTTTGCTCCTTTTTGTTTCAATACAAAAAGGAGAAGAACTTTATAAAAACGTATAATATTGATATTTAGAACTTAACTATTTTATTAGATATTTGATTACAATCTGAATAGTTTTTATTTTTTAAATATTTTGATTTTATTGAATTGTGTTACCAAAAGATTGGGAATTTTTTAGAACACGTAAAAGCTCATTTGCTAAAGTATCTTGAAAGATTAGTTGATTCCAAAATAATACGGGCGAATAAAAAGAAGCATAATCAGTCTGTTTAATTTTTTTGTAACCTGATGATATCGTAAATACAGGGTTAAATCATAATTTTTATGTCAAAATAGAATAAAAATAATTTGATTTTAACTACCTTTATTTATATTTGTCAACCTATATACAACAAAACGTATCTATAATACGTTAACATTATAAAAAACTGATAAAATGGAAGCTTTAGCAATTGACAGAAAAAAATTTGGTGGTAAATACATAGCCACTGAATCATTTGCCAGTAATGTTGTGGTAGCTTCTGGCAAAGATGCTAATAAAGTTTATGAAGAAGCAACTAATCTTGGTTATAAAGAGCCTGTAATAAACTATGTCTATAAAGAAGGCGTAGTTTGCATGTATTAAAATGCCGATCAGAAACTGTCCAATATTTTCATTCCCTGGCAATAATTCAACACTTGCCTTACCAGTTATGATAATTAACCCACATACTGGTAAGTTTATTCGAACAAATGGCTTAGTCGATACTGGGGCTTCTGAATGTGCTATACCTGCAGTGTTTTCAAACATGTTAGGACATAATTTTAATGCAGGCATATTAAAACATAATTCAACAGGAAATGGAATGGCTGAATGTTATGGTCATACATCTACAATAATTATATATCATCCACAACAACCTAATAATAAGATATTATATACAATTAATAATGTAATTATTGATTGTATGCCAAATTTACCTGTTGTGTTATTAGGCGTGAATGGATTTTTATCAAATTTTATTTTAAGTATAGATTATCCAAAAAGAATATTCTCAATAATTAAATAATAAAAGAATAACTGATTTTAATAGAAATTTAAAAAAGCGTAACCATTCAGGTAGTGAATTAAATTATCTCTTAAATACTAAAATATTCTGAATCTGATTAGAACGTCGAACTTAGCTACAGCGTCCTCATGAGCGAAGCGAATAAAATATTGCGCGCCCCGAAGTGCAAATGTTGCAACAATGAGACGCACAGCTTTATATTTTACTTTCAGTGAAACCGCTGCGCTAAGTTCTTGAATTTTTTGCACCTTTTTGTTTCAAGACAAAAAGGAGAAGAACTTTATAAAAACGTATAATATTGATATTTAGAACTTAACTTATTTTATTAGATATTTGATTACAACCTGAATAGTTACACATCTTTTAATTAACCGAACTGCAGTTAATTTACATAACATGGATGATTAAGATCACCGGTAAATTTTTTCTGGTTAACAAATACAGGCTTATAATCAATAATTTATCTAAGTTCATTTTTAACACTTTTCTTGTTGTTTAAGAAATGAAAAAAATTACTTTTGCCTTTAGCGTATAAGGTACATTTACTTTATTAACAGCCAAAATGCAGAAATTGTTATATGTTCAGCATCCTAAAAGCTGTTAATGTTAATAAAAACATTACCGTTTACAAATATTTTGTTATAACATTGGTTTGGATATCAGGGGATTATAGTAAGCTTCATAAAATTAACAGAAAAAACTATGGCACAACCATTTACAAATGTCGATTTGCCTTGTGTGAAGAACGAAAATGGAGAAGTAACGGCATTGGAACACGATGATGTTACCTGCATAATTTTTAAAGCTTTGAAGGACGCTGGTAATGCAGACAGGTTATTCGCCCTGAACCTCGCCGATAAAGTAATATACCGCCTTACCTGTTGGAAAGGCAATGACGGCCCGTTAACACTCCACGATGTTGAATATATGACTAAGTACGTGTTAATTGAAGCCGGGCAAAACAGTGCAGCCAAATTAATAGGAAATAATCACACACAATTACCCAATCTAAATTGGGGTTGATCTGCTCAGTTGCCAATTCGGTTAAATAGCATTTTAAGGTTTTGCGGGTTTAAGTTGCCACCAAAGCTCCAAAACATTAAAACCCGCCAACTTTTCCGCTCGATCCATATTTCACCCCTCTGGGGTTTATAAGGGAACTGTTTTGCGTTTCTACAAATATTTAGCTTCGCTGAGCCAGTTGGGGTTCATCACTACGTGACTTTATACATCATTACTGCCCCTTCGGGGCAGTATATTTGTTGAAGTTTAATTTCCACCCACCCTCCAAGTCCCGTAAGGCCGTAATATACATGATCCGTGCATAGTCCAATATATCAACTTGATGACTAACCCCAGGCTTAAGCCTGGGGTTAGTCAATGACAACAAATAAAGGCTTTAGCCGTAAATAAATTATTACGAACTGAAGTTAAAATGAGGTAAAACCTTTATATAATATCTATTCTAATTTAAAGAATAGTAATATTTATATTTGCTTTAATCAAGATATATTCCACATATATTAAACATATAATTTACTTATAATTTATATTTATTAATTGTATATTAAATATTTATTATATTTGTAATGTAAATATATTAATTTATGGCTAAAGTAAAAGGAGAAACAAGTTTTATCGGCAGTATTGGTAATAATTCATTTTATAAAAGGAGGGATATTGATGAACCACTTGTGCGTTCAAAAGGCGGCGCAAGCAGGAAAATGATTAAAACTTCCGATAGATTTATCAATACCCGCAGGTACAATAAAGAGTTTGGAGGCTGCTCCAAGGCAGGGTCTGCTATACGCAGGGCATTGTTTCCATTACGGCACATGGCCGATTATAATATTTCGGGGCCTTTGAATGCTATCGCAAAGAATATCCAGAAAATGGACAAGGAAGGGCTTCTCGGCCAAAGGTCTATTGCTTTTTCGAAATACAAACAATGGCTCGATGGCTTTTCTTACAATATGAAAAACCATATTTCTGGTGTGGTACGAAGCCCTTTTCAGTTTTCGATTGTCCGCGAAGAAGGCAAAGCAACCGTCGTAATTCCGGCATTGGCACCGGGTATAAATTTTCAAAATAAGTACAATAACCCGCTTTTTTGTATTACAGCTATCCTGGGCATAGTGCCGGACTTTATTTACAACCCTGACAGGGATATATTCAGTCCCAAAAATCCGAAAGTTATAGGCAAGAATTCTTTTGTATCTACCGAATGGCATTCATCATTCTCGCCGGTAAAAGAAGAAACCCTGGTACTCCAGGTGGACAGCAGTTTGCTGGCCAATGAAGAAAATACTTTGATTTTAGCAGTAGGGATTGAATTTGGAAATCCGTTACCAGATCAGTTGGTGCAGCAGATAAAATATTCCGGCAGCGCGATTATCCTGGGAACAGCTTAATGAATTAGTAATGTGTAATGAGCAATTAATACTAAATAGGGTCTGCTGAATAAGTCAACGAAAAAAAGATTTACCTAAAATCCGCAAGTCACGGGGTGACTTATTAAAGTTCAATAATTTAAATGAATGAAAAAAAATTTAGTCACCCCGTGACTTTCAATAATAAATAGGGTTCTGCTGAATAAGTCAACGAAAAAAAGATTTACACAAATTTTTATTAAAAGATTGCGAAGCATTAAATAGAAATTCATTTTCGGCTGAAAGCTGTTTGAGCGAATTGCGAAGCAATCGGCAAAGCCAACGCAAAGCCGGAGTGAGTTTTTTCAGCCAGGTTCTTTTGGTTCCTTTTTGAAACGCCAACTTAGCGTTAGCGATCTCATGAGCATATGCGAATAAAAAGGAACATTAAATTATTTTATTCTAACATTTCCACTAATAATGAAGAATAACTATATTTTCCCATTTACCTATTTTGTTTGCGTTCATTATATAATTTTTCAGTAGTATCCATGAAAAGTATCAGGACTAAAGTCCCTCAGATTGTTACATGTTGTAATCCCAGGCTTAAGCCTGGGGTTAGTCAATAATTATAGACCGTTCTTTATGTTTCACCTCTGAATTCAATAAATACCTGATATAAAAAGTATTTATCTTTTTATAAATTTTGAATTATAGGTTCTTCCGGATTTATCGGAAATTGTAACTAAATATATTCCACAAGCAAGGTCAGATATGGGAATGTTAATAGTTTTTTCGTTATTCACAGCAATACTTGCTTTCACTTCACCCAAAATATTTCTTATGGTAACAAACTTCAAAGTGGTTTCGTTTGAAATATTGATGGATTCATTTGCAGGGTTCGGATATACAATTGCAATATTAGGCATATTCATCGCTTTCACATCAACGCAATCAGGCTGCAATAAAATTCCGTTGGGATCAATACTGGCCGATTTCTTGCACCCACAAGCACATGATGATGCAAGATAAATTAGTCCTAAATATTCAGTATTATTTGTTTGCTTGCCCGTATTGGAAGCCCAAAATACCTGGTCTGTCAGGCCTCCTGGCATGCCAGTAGTATTGTCAGAAGCCTGAATATCAAACTTAAAAAAGTTGCCATTGAATTTGTTCGAATCAACGGTAACAGCCTCTAATGCTGACCAGGGTATCTGCCATTCTTCAACAAAAGAACCATCGCCGGCATCAACATTACCGATTGCCCAACCTGTTGGGTTATTCGTGTAAGCGCTTTTGTAGTCATCATAACCCCAGGGGAATGTACTCGCCCTTTGTTCCCTGAACTGGAATTGAGCTTCACCATAAGCACCGCCATATTCCCATGAAGTAGTATCCAATGAAATAAATACTTCAAAATTATCCCTTTCCCAGGAGTTAGGAATTGCAACAGCATCAGTGTCAATTGTTGAATTGCCTTTTTGCTGTGCTGCAATCCAAAGATACTCATCATTGAAAGCCAACTGAAAAAATGCAGTCATTTCATGCACTGTATTTGAAGTTTTCTCAGCAGTCATTGGGATCCAGGTTGATGTCCAGGGCTCTGTACCATCGGTTTTTGCTACGCCATCAGGGATACAAACCATAAAAGCTTTATGCAAAGTCAAAGCAGGGGTTTTTGCAAACATTATTGATGCAATTGTAGTAGCAATCAATAGAAAATTTAATCGTTTCATAATTGATAGTATTAATTTAATAATATATAACCACAAGAATTAAATATCTTTCACCTCGACACCCTTCCGGAAGCATCGCCACCCATCAGTTTTTCTACCTCATTTACTGTAACACGGTTGTAATCGCCATAAATTGTATGTTTCAGGCACGAAGAAGCTACGGCAAAATTTAAAGCTTTCTGATCATCCTGAGGGTAAGTCAACAACCCGTAAATCAATCCACCTGCAAACGAATCGCCACCACCCACACGGTCGACAATGTGTGTAATCTGGTAAGTTGGCGCTTTAAAAAATTGTTTCCCATTGTACAGAACCCCGCTCCATGAATTGTGATTCGCATTTACCGAGCCTCTTAGTGTGGTTATAACCTTTTTACAACGAGTGAACCGGGTCATTATTTTTTTTGAAACAGACAAATAGGCTTCAGCATCAACATGCCCACTGGTTACATCAAAGCCATCAGGGACGATATTCAGTGCCATTGCAGCATCTTCCTCGTTGCCAAGTATTATATCGCAGCCGTCGACCAACATAGGCATAACTTCCTGTGCTGTTTTACCGTATTTCCATAAGTTCTTCCGGTAGTTCAAATCGGTTGATACGGTTATGCCTTTCGCGTTGGCAATCTGTATTGCTTCTAAGCAAACGTTGGCAGCACCTTGCGAAATAGCCGGGGTAATCCCTGTCCAATGTAACCAGTTTGCACTGTCAAATACCTGATCCCAATCAATCATACCTGGTTTTATTTCAGCCATGGAAGAATGGCACTGTCGTAAATAACTTTACTGGCGCGGTTCACTGCACCGTTTTCGAGAAAATAAATACCCATGCGGCCACCCCCACGGACAATATTCGAGGTATCAACTCCAAACCCGCGCAATTCACGAATGCACGAGCCCGCAATATCATTTTCGGGCAAACGGGTCACAAACTTGACATCAATTCCATAGTTTGCCAATGATACAGCTACATTTGCTTCGCCTCCTCCAAAATTAGCATTTAACTCCGGCGATTGAAGAAAACGTTCAAATCCCGGTGACGAGAGCCGGAGCATTATTTCACCAAAGGTTATTACTTTGTTCATATTTATCTTTGTTTTTCCACTGTTTTATGATTCCTATTATTCTGCAATTTCACGATTTCGCAACCGGCTAAAATAAAAGCCCCTAAGCCATGAATATCGTTAAGCACAGTCGGACGTTTGTAATAAAAAACCAAGTCATTTTGTATGCCTGTGCCCATGCAAATATCTGCTACCTGTCCATCGGAATTGATTTTTGTTTTTAACCCTTCCCAACCGGCCAGGGCAATTGTACTATACCTTACGTCCAGCCAGCCTTCATTAATCCCTTTAGCGATGGCATAGGTAAACATCGCTGAACAGGATGTCTCCAGATAGGAATCGTTTTTATCCAGCAACTGGTGCCACAAACCGCTTTCGCTTTGGTACCTCGCCAGGGCGTTCACCTGCTGCCTGAAAATTGCCAAAAGCGTGTCTCTTAACGGAAAGTCAACGGGTAAAAAGCTTAATAAATTTGCCTGCGCCATAATACACCATCCGTTCGCCCTTCCCCAATGGGCTACACCATTCTGCCTGCTGCTATCGAAGTAGCAATGATAATACAGGCCCATGTTTTTGTCAAATAAATACTTTGTGAATTGGATAATTTGTTTTGCTGCAAAATTGAAATATGAAGTATCTCCTGTAAGCATTCCATAGCGGGCAAGAAAGGGTACACTCATATAAAGGTCGTCGAGCCAAAGGGTTTTGTTATAAGGCCCTGTCCTGGCCAGGGTCCCGTCTTTTAATCGATTCTCCCTGACCATAATATAATTGGCGGCTTTACGCAGGTATTCGATATATTTTTCATTCTTATCCAGATTATAGGCTTCAATCAGTCCGGCCCCCATAGCCCCGCAATCGTCTAACATATCCATTTTGAAAAACTGTTCCATTCCCGTATATTGTATTCCCGACTTATACAAAGTTTCAAAAAATGGCAGGTTTTCGAAAACAAAACGATAATTGTCAAGGGTTTGTTTTTTATATTTTTCTTTACCTGTAATGTTGGCCAAATCAAGCATTGCCAGGTTTAAAACCCCGTTCCAGTATTTCCATTCCACATAAGGGCTTGCTATACGGTACAATTTGTTTGGAATAAGGCCTTTGGTATTGTCAAATACATTCCCGTTATCATCCATTAATGTGCAGGAAGTATGCAGAAGAATATTATCGGCTGTTTTACAAATCAAACTTAAATCTGATTGATCGGTTTGACCATATATTTTAGTAAATATTCCGGTAAAAAGAATCAGGAACACCGCCTTATTCATTCGAATATAATTAAGTTAAACATTTAATAATCTTATAGTTGATTCTCATGAACCCCGCAGCCATCGAAGGTAAACAGCCATTTTATATTCATCTTCTTGTTGTGAACGCAAGTTCATGGCGGTTTCATGAAAATATATTTAGGTTAAACATTTAACAATCTTAAAGTTGATTCTCATGAACCCAACAAGTCCCACCAAAGGTAAACATCCAATTAATATGCTTCACAGAACCCATCGGGGTTCATATCCTTGTTGTGAACGATGGTACCTGGATGTTTCATTTGACAACAAATTTTTTTACTAAAGTAGGATTTTTAAATTTCAATGTAAAGTAATTGTTTCTATTTACTTATACACGTTCTTGTTTGTAATCTTCAGGTACTTTAACTTTACATTGAATAAATTAAAATTATGGAGGAAAAACAATGAAAGAACTAGTAGTAAAAAACCTAAATTCAATAGAAGGTGAAAAAATAAGCAGGGGTGTCGGTAATGAATTTACCGTAAAATCAGTAATACCCAGGGCTGAAGCAACCAAATGCCGTGTTAGTTTTGTAGAAGTTGAACCTGGAAACCAGGCTTTCAGCTATCATTATCATGAAATGAACGAGGAAGTATTTTACATCATTAGTGGTTTAGCTGTTGTTCGTACATCAAAGGGGGATATTAATCTAAAAGCAGGGGATGTAATTACATTTCCGACTGGAAAGGATGGTGCGCATGTCATTCGTAATGGCTCAGATACTGAAAAACTGGTTTATATTGATTTTGATGCTATTAATGTGCCAGAAATCGTTCATATGCCCGATACAAATAAAATAATGGTAGTTGGCCTGCATTCAAATGGCACTTACGACGAAAAATAAATTTTATTTCACTTGATAGGGTGAGGTACAGGTAGCTTTTGAACAAAATAACTTATAGCTAAAAGGCTTTTCAATAGTAGAAAGCCTTTTTGTTATTATTTGCATCGATGTAATGACGGTACAACAAGTCAAAATGAATTTGCCGTTCATAACAAACCTGATTTTGATCATAGCGATAGTTGATTTGGCTAAATCTGACTTGCAAACCGAGGGCGGATTGCCCCCGGATTAAGGGCCGACCTGCTTTTAGTCGAGGGGAGACCCAACAACCAATATTTCTGATACGTTGTCAATTATGGGTGTTTGGCGCAGCGGCGTCAGACTTCCAATCGAGCAGGGAGATAGATAAATTGAATCGCGTTTGATTTTACATTATTTAAGCTCACAGATTATATTAATTGTTCGAAAACTTTTACTTTACATTAAATAGTTCGGGAAATATTTTTGTGTAATTTAGTGACATGGTGATTTTGTGGCTATTATGAATTTCTTGCCAACAAAACACAACGTATATCTTCACGAACTGCCAGTGTGAAGGCATGTGTGTGTGAGTAAAAACACCAAATCAATTACATATAAATTCACCTTAAAAATATATCGAACTATTGTTATGATATAACTTTTTAAAAGAAAATTATGGTAAAGTTTCGTATTATTATTTTTCTGACTATTTATTTAATACTCGATTTAATTGCGTTTCAGGGATTTTATGTATTAACTAAATATCACTCATTATCAACAATACAGTGGGTAAATTATTCTTACTGGACTGTTTCTCTTTTTTGTTATTTTCTGATTTTGTTTTCCCAATTAACCCGATGGCCTGGTTGGAATAAATATTTCAGGACATATAGTATTTCCATTCTGTTTATAATTATTGCTTCAAAACTTGTTTTGGACATTTTTGTAGTAACGGCTGATGTAATCATTTTTCTCCAATGGGCATTAATGAAAATTTTTCATCTTTTTTCAAAATCCGGACTTCATGCTTTAACACTAAATTATTCTGAATTTATTATTAAGATGGGGTTGATAGCTGCTTCAATACTATTCTTCACCTTGATATATGGTATGCTATTTAACACGTATAAATATCAGGTGAAAAAATTGAAACTAATTTTACCCAATTTACCTGTTTCATTTGATGGTTTCAAAATAGTTCAGATTTCTGATTTACATACCGGAAGTTTTTTAAATTCAAAACCACTTACCCGGGTTGTGAACATTATTAATGAACAAAAAGCAGATATTGTTTTTTTTACAGGCGACTTAGTCAATGGCAAACATCAGGAAGTATTAGCTTATATTGACATTTTAGGACGAATTGAAGCAAAATTTGGTGTATTCTCTATATTTGGAAATCACGATTATGGTGACCATACCAACTGGCAAAATATGGAAGCCAAACAAAATAACATTCAAAAACTTAAAGAAGTTCATAAAAAGCTGGGATGGGATTTGCTTTGGGATGAGCATCGTACCATTAAAAAAAACGAGGAACATATAACAGTAATAGGTGTTCAGAATTGTCGTTCGCGCGGTTTAATTAGTTATGGAAGTTTGAAAAAAGCTACTGAAAATATTAATTATAGCAGTGTAAATATTTTGCTTTCACATGACCCATCCCTTTGGAAAAAAGAGGTAATTAAAGATTATCCCAACATTGACCTTACTTTTTCTGGTCATACACATGGAATGCAGTTTGGAATAGATATAATGGGTATTAAATGGAGCCCTGTCCAATACTTCTATAAAGAATGGGCTGGTTTATATCAAAAAAATAATCAGTATCTGTATACAAACAGTGGCTTGGGTTTTATTGGTTATCATGGCAGGGTTGGAATCTTACCTGAAATAACAGTAATTGAATTAAGAAAAACATAATAGTAAAATATTTATTCAGGTAAGAAATAATTTCACCGATAAAACGCTATCTTTTATCGTTCATTGGGTTTAGTCTGCCTAATATGATTTGTACATTACACAATGTAGAGTGACATTTGAAGTAAAAAATATATAAAATGGAACAAATAAAAAATAACAGTAAATCAATAGTGCCCTTTACCAGTGGGCAATTTAATAAAGCATATAATTTTCCCATTACTTTTTGGGGAGATGTTCGAATTCCAAAAGAATTGAAAGAACTTGTAGAAAAAACCAAACCCAAAACATCATTGGAATTAGGCTGTGGACTTGGCCGATTTTCAACTTATATGGCTGAAGAGGGCATAAAATCAACCGGGGTTGATTTTTCTTCAGTAGCTATTGAAAAAGCCAAAAGACGTGTTGCTAAAATAGAACAAAAGCCAATTTTTTTGGTGGGTGACGTAACTAATTTAACTATACTTACCAACCAGTTCGATGTATCGTTTGATATTGGCTGTTTTCATTGTCTAAATGAAGAAGGTGAACAAAAATACGTTGCTGAAATATACAGGCTTCTGAAACCCGGATCAACTCACTTAATTTGGACTATGAACAGTTCACCAAGTGGAATTAAACTAAATCCTGATTATATTGCAAAGGTATTTGAAAACAAATTTAAATTAAGCCAATCAAAACCCAGCAGGAGAAGAATTATTGCTTCGAATTGGTATTGGCTTGTTCGTGAGAAATAACCCTTAATATAAAAGCGACATGATTTTAGCTATAATTAATGCACATATTTTCGACGGAGTGAATATTATTGAAGATAATATAGTTATAATTGACGGAGAGCGGATTCTAAAAGTGGGTGGAGTTGTACCAACCGATTCAAACATAATTGATGCCCAAGGTGCAACCTTATTACCCGGACTAATTGATTCCCATGTGCATACCGATATGAACGGTTTGCGTGATGCGCTACTGTTTGGTGTTACCACCGAACTTGAGATGAATGGTCGTTGGTCGGCAAAGCAACGGAGAGATATTGCCAAACGTAAAGATATAGCCGATTTGCGTTCACCCGGAATGGGCGTTACAGCCAAAGGAGGCCATCCAACTCAATATATGAGTTCGAGCAGTAATTTGCTTCTTAGGTATTTTTTTCGTTATCCAGCTGTTTCCACTCCCGAAGAGGCTACCAAATTTGTAGCCAAGCAAGTTGCCAAAGGTGCTGATTATATCAAAATATTTATTGAGGATGGAACCTGTATTGGATTTCCCGGACTTCCTGTATTAGATAACGATACGTTACTTGCCGCAGTAAATGAAGCTCATAAACATAAAAAGATGGCAATTGCACATATAACTACTCTTGAAGGAGCTACACGAGCTATTGCAGCAGGTTGTGATGGATTAGCACATTTATTTTTCGACAAAAAGCCAACTTCCGAATTTGTTGCAGCAATCACTGCTTCGGGTGCTTTTATGATTCCTACCTTAGTAACAATATCATCTGCTTTGGGCAATAATGCGTCTCAATTGGCTGCCGACAAACGTGTAAACTCAAAACTAAGCAAAAAGTGGCTCAACTCACTTTCCAGAAGCGTGAATGTATTTCCTCAAGGAAAACTCAAAGATGCTTTTGATGGCGTGATGGATTTGCACAGGGCTGGCATTGATATATTGGCTGGCTGTGATGTATCTGAGCCAATTCCCATCCTTGGTGGACTAGCCCACGGAGCCAGTTTGCATCATGAATTGCAATTACTGGTGGCGGCTGGATTAACACCTATCGAAGCTCTCCGTTCGGCTACTTCGATACCTGCAAGGCGATTCGGACTTACTGACCGTGGACGTATTGCATCTGGATTAAGGGCCGACCTTCTTTTAGTTGAAGGCGACCCAACGACCAATATCTCGGACACATTATCCATTCTTGGTGTATGGCGCGGTGGAGTTGCACTCTCCATGAACTGAAATACAGATACTATAAAAATTAAAATTATGACAACTGACAAAATTAAATTGAAAGACGAAAAAGAAACATTGTTTATACCACTTTCTGGCAAAGCATTAGACTATCGGTCAAAGAATTCTATTTTAAACGATAGTAAGGCAAATGATATTGTTGAGAAAGTTGGCATTGACTTTACATCAAATAAAGGAATTGGAGCGAGAATTGGAGCTAGAACACTTGCTGTTCGTGCAAAGCAATATGATGAATGGACGAAAGATTTTATTACAAAAAATAAAAATGCAGTAGTGGTTCATCTTGGTTGCGGATTAGATGCCAGAATAACAAGAGTACAACCATCTTCGTCAATAGCTTGGTTTGACGTTGATTATCCTGATGTCATAAGTTTGCGTAAAGAATTTTATTCGGAAACAAACGAATACAAAATGATAGCAAGTTCTATAACTTCTCAAAATTGGTTAGAAACAATTCCCGCAGACAGGCCCGCATTTATAATAGCAGAAGGCGTATTGGAATATTTATCGGAAGAAGAAGTAAAAACGCTTCTCAACAGGTTGACAAATTATTTTTCTCACGGACAAATTGCTTTTGATGTAATGAACACCTTTGCAGTAGGATTAGGAAATAAAAATTTAAAAAACACAACAGGGGCAGTTAATATTTTAAAATGGACGGTTAATGATATAAATGAAATTGATAAATTAAACCCCAAACTAAAAAGGATTGAAGTTGTATCTCGTATCAAATCCGTTTTTGTAAAAAAACTTCCTTTCGGAATCCGCCTTATTTTAGGCTTATTAAGCCTTTCTTCAAATCAAAAAAACGCCATGCGATTGCTGCGGTATGACTTTTAAAACATAAATGATTAAAAGATGACTTTTGATAAATTATTTAAACAAATTTTGCCAGAAGAGATATGCGACAATTTCAACATATTCACGTTGGTAGGGAATGATTTTTATGCGATAACTGCGGGCAAAAAAGGGCATTATAATTCCATGATAGGAAGTGGGGGTGGTTTTGGACTTTTTTTCAAAAAGCCAACTACGTGGTGTCTTTTTCGAAAAGACCGTTATACGCTTGAAATAATTCAAAAAGAGCAAACATACACTCTGTCGTACTTCCCTAATGAATATAAGGAACAAATGCTTTTTCTGGGACGTAAATCAGGAAGAGATAGTGAGAAAATGAAAGAAGTTGAATTGACAAGTATTCAAACTCCTTCGGGAGATATGTCATTCAAAGAAGCCAAACTAATTATTGAATGCACGTTAACAGCGATTACTACTCCCAATCCCAATGATTTTTATTCACAAGAATCTAAAGACTATATAGATGAAGCTTACAAAGATGCTAACGAATATCGTAAATTGGTATTTGGAGAAATCACCCATGTTTGGGTGAAGAAATAAACAGGGATAAGGAAAAAACATACAGAAAAACAATTAAACATTCACAACAATGGAAAAAACAGACAAATTGCTAGAAAAACCAATGAAATGGTATCATTACATTGCAGCATTTTTTGCAGGAGGATTTTTAACGAATGCGGTTCCACATCTTGTTAATGGAATTTCAGGAAATGCATTCCCAACACCATTTGCCCATCCGTCAGGTCAAGGACTTTCATCTCCTTTGACAAATGTTTTATGGGCATTATTTAATTTGCTTGTTGGATATTTACTTTTTAGGGTTAGTAAGTTAAATTCAAAAACTAAATTAGGTTTGGTAATATTCTTTGTAGGAATTATACTTATTAGTATTATGAGCAGTTTTGTATTTATGGATAAAGCAAAATGAATGATTTAAAATCGAATTAAAAACCTGCCCATAACCAATAACTAAAATGCAGAAAAATAAAAGGAGTAGTTTATGATTTCATTAATAATTGCATTTTTAATAATTATATTTTTCTACTCATTCGAATCATTTCTTCGATATGGCGATGAAGCAAAGAATAGAGAAGCAGGACAAGCAGATAAAAAATCGACAATATATTTAAGTCGGGTTTTCAGTATAAATTTACTCGTATTACTTTCAGGTTTTCTTTTAAATCAATTTACGAAACTTGAAATTTTTGATAACCATATTTACCCATATTTGGGCAATCTGATAATGATTATAGGGTTGATAACAAGAATTACAGCTACACGGACTTTAAAGCAATATTATACACGGACTTTAAAAATACAATCCAATCAAAAAGTGATAGATTTTGGATTGTATAAATATTTGCGACATCCGGGATATTTAGGTTTAATAATGATTTGGATTGGTGCAAGTATTGCTTCAAATAATTGGTTAATTTTTGTATTTGTAGCATTGACATCAATTATAGTTTATCATTATAGGATGGAAAGTGAGGAACAAATGCTGATATCGGCATTTGGTGAATCATATATAAATTATAAAAAACGGACATGGAGATTGGTTCCCTGGCTATACTGAGTTTGAATGAATTTCATGATATTTTAAAAAGATAGACTTATAAACTTAATTAGTCTACACAAATGAGAAAACTAGAAATACATTTATTAGGAATTGCTTTTTGGATAGGAGGAGCAGTAATTAGTATCATTAATATTATCAAGATTCTTGCAACCGCCAACATCCTGCTTTATGATTATATAATGACAGGCGTCGCTGTCATTTTTATTACTTTGAGCTTGATGCTGCTTAAAAAAAAGAATAAAGGGGATAAACTGAGCCCAAAAGACAAAGATAAATATACATTTGGTATAGGTTTCTGGATAGGAGCAGGAGTTTATAGTTTGATAAACATGATTATGAACCTTAAAAGCATAGCCAAAAGCAATATTTTATCTTATAACTATTTAATAACTGGGGTTGCTGTTATTGGTTTGATTCTAAACATAATTTTATTGAAAAAAGGAAAAAATAAGTAAGTTGAGTTAAGTGAAATAACCTCAAACACCCAGAACGGATTAAAGCAATGAAAGCTGATATTGATCGGGCTAAGCAACTTGGTATTGAAGCAATAGAGTCCAAACAAGTGCCCAAACACCAAGTCAGGTTATATGGGCTTTGCCTTTCTCCAATGGCAAGCTGTGCACCAGTCCGGTATAATATTTGCCAATTAGATAATAACAAATAAATGATTGAATAAATAGATTAACCCAAGTTGGTTTCCTGAATTACAACCAAAAGCCAAAAATTTTGTTATATCCAATAAATCTAAAACTATAAACGCATGGCAACAGTAAATCCTTATTTAATATTCAATGGCAATTGCGAAGAGGCATTCAACTTTTATAAATCAGTATTTGGTGGTAAATTTAACCAAATATCAAGATTTAAAGATATGCCTGCAATGCCTGGTATGAAAATGCCAGAAAGTGCAAACGAAAAAATTATGCATGTTTCTTTGCCAATTAGCAAAGAGAGCATATTAATGGGTAGTGATGCAAATCCAATGATGGGTTCAGTAAGTATAGGTCAACACCTTTCATTGTCTATAAGCACGGAAAGTAAAGCCGAAGCCGACAAATTATTTAATTCTCTTTCATCGGGGGGCAAAATCACTATGCCAATGTCTGACACCTTTTGGGGTTCATATTTTGGAATGGTAATTGACAAATACGGCTTTATATGGATGATTAGCCATGAGAGTGCTAAATAATAATTTGTTGCAGTATTAAACAATTTAAAATCAAAAAAACATGTCAAATACCAAAACGCAATTTCAGAAAGATTTGAAAAATAAAAAGCTCACAATTACAAGTGAATTTTCAGCTTCTGTTGAAAAGGTTTGGAAGTTTTGGACAGAAAAGGAATTAATAGACCAATGGTGGGCTCCAAAACCATGGAAAGCTCAAACTAAATCTTTAGACTTCTCAGCAGGCGGCTTTTGGCTTTATTGTATGGTCGGGCCTGATGGCACAAAAATGTGGGCAAGGCTTGATTTCAATTCAATTACTCAATTTATTTATTTTACTGCTACAAATAGTTTTTGTGATGAATCAGGGACATTAAATTTGAGTTTCCCAAGTAGTATTTGGAAAAACAATTTTTACAAAACCGAAACAGGTACAAAAGTGGTAGTTGAAGTTTCATTTTCAAGCGAAATAGATTTAGAGAAAAACCTCGAAATGGGTTTTGAAGAAGGTTTTAAGGCTGCGATTAATAACCTTGAAGAACTATTAAAAAAATAAATTATAAAGTCAAATATTTTAAGGAGGTAAACTATGAATATTTTAAATGAATATCCTTAAGCATACCTAAATTGATTTTTGTGGGTTACAGTCGCCACTAGAAGCCTATCGAAGAGCGCTTCACCGTAATATCTCCGATTGAATTTGTAGCAAAACTCATTTAGATAATTCTGTAAGAACTCAGGCTTAATATCATGATAGATATCCAGTAGCATTCGTTTGGCATTACTAATGGCAATGTGCCACGGCAATAGTTCTCCGGTTTTTTCTTTTGGTATCACTTGCGGCTTATGATTGTCAACAACATTTTTTAGGTCAACATAAGATGTTGAGTCATCAGTTAATATTTCTGATTGTTTTGATATGCTTTTTTTTACTATAGGGGTTATTGTCCCTGCCTTCAAATCGCTAATAACTTTCATTTTTATAAAACCAACTTTGCGAGGTTTCCCTTTCTTGGTAGTTTTGCCTTCGACTTTCTTGCTTTCTGTCATTACAAGGACTTTAGTCTTCTTCTGGCTACCTCTGCCCCGCTTTAAAGGCCTATCCTTGTCTTTCTCTGCAACCTCTGTTGAAAAGAACCCTTCATCCAATTCTATGGCACCTGATAGTTGATACTGTTCATCCCTGTTGCCCATAGCTTGTCTTAACTTATGGAGCATTGTCCAAATCGGTTGGTAGCGTTTATGCCCAAGTTGTCTTTGTACCTCCTGGGCTGAAAAACTTTTTTTTGTTGAGGTTAGTAGGTGCATAGCTACAAACCAATACCGAAAGGGCAACTTAGAACCATGCATTACAGTACCGCTCCTTAATGTTGTGCGATACTTACACGATTTACATTCGTATTGCCATTTATCTCGTTTCCAGTAATGCTCTTTGCTGCCACAATGGGGACATATAATCCCCTGCTTATCCCTTATTTCCTTGAATTTTAGCTTACAGCTATCCTCATTTGGAAAATCCTTAATAAAGTTGAGTAAATTCATGTGTCTTATATTTGACAGCTAATATAGCTAAAAAATTCGAATTTAGGTACTATATGGGATATTCATTATATTTTATTATGGGTTCTTCAAATTCTTCTGGCCTTACATACTGTTATGGGCGCAATATGGAAGTATTCAAATTCGGAGCAAACAGTCGGTTCAATCAAAGCAATTCCACACGGTATTTGGCTATCTATGGGCGTTATTGAACTGCTTTGCAGCCTGAGCCTGATCCTGCCGATATTTAACAAGCACCTCGGCATCCTGGCCCCTATTGCGGCAATATATATTGCTGCCGAAATGTTGCTCTTTTGCGGGTTAAATATTTTTTCTGGTAATGCTAATTACAATCAAATGATTTATTGGCTTGTTGTAGCTGTTATATGCGCATTTATTGCTTACGGCAGGATTGGATTAAAACCCATTTAATTAAAAAAATAGAAAATAGTTGAATTAGAAAATCCTTTTCATTTATATAATAAACGAATTTTATGAATCCTAATGTTGATTTTTATTTTAAGAAGTCGGAAAAGTGGAAAGAAGAATTTGAGAAATTGAGAACAATCGTTCTTAACGATAAGCTGACTGAAGAATTGAAGTGGGGTTGCCCTTGTTACACGTATCAGAAAAGTAACATAGTTTTAATACATGGTTTTAAAGAATACTGTGCGCTTTTGTTTTTCAAAGGTGCCCTGATACATGATGCCAGGGGTATTCTAATCCGACAAACAGAAAATGTGCAAGCTTCACGCCAGGTCCGGTTCACCAATATTCGGGAAATAGTTGAGTTGGAACCCATCCTGAAAGCCCTTATTCATGAAGCTATAGAAGTGGAAAAAGCCGGTTTTAAAGTGGAATTGAAAAAGACTCCAGAATATTCCATTCCTGAAGAATTTCAAAATAAATTAGATGAAAGCCAAGCCCTGAAAACTGCTTTTAAGGCATTGACACCGGGACGGCAAAGGGCTTATATTTTATATTTTTCTCAACCCAAACAATCCAAAACCCGGGAATCAAGGGTTGAAAAATATATACAGCAAATTCTTTTTGGAAAAGGGTTAAATGATGGGTAAAATCGATGAAAAAAAGCCCAGGCCACTAATAGTCAGTAAGTGATACCAATATTTGGTATGATATTGAAACTGGTGTAATAACCAAGAATAATATAAAGATTGAAATTTAATAAGGTCCTATCTTAAATTATTCAGACAATATCGGGAATTTTTATCCTAATTTTGTAAAGACTTTTTACAACAAAAAGAAAAGGTACTATGCATAATGAAGTTTACAAACTATTTTGAGCATACACGGCAACGCCCTGACCGAACCGATATTAAACTTGAATGGATTGAATTAGTGTTTAACCAACCAGAATTTGAACAGTTACAAACAGATGGCAGGATTAGATGATGGGCTTATATCAATGATATATATTGAATTAGTGTTTAACCAACCAGAAGCTGAAAAGTATTTACGTATTGTAATTCTTGAAGATAAACAAACGATACATAATGCGTTTTTTGACCGTTCTTATTTAGATATTAAAAATAAAAACAATGAAAATAACATACTTTAAAGATTCAGATACACTGTTGGTTACACTTAATGAAAACCGAATAGCAGAGACCCGTGATTTTAGTGAAGATATTTTGGTAGAACTTGACCCCACAGGAAACCTAGTGTTATGTTAAGTTTAATCAGGCGTAAAGACCTCACCCTAAATCCCTCTCCAATAGAGAGGGACTTGCCCCTTCTCTTATTGGAGAAGGGGTTGGGGATGAGGTGAAATTAAGTCAATTTACAATTAACATAACACTAGTAAGCATGACCATTGAACATGCCTCCCAAAAAGCCAATATGACCGATTTCTCTTTTAACCAAATTAACAAACCTTTGCAAACGGCTAATTCATCTATTTAATGCATCTATTCTATCTATCCATAGGCCCAGTGTAAAAGCCGTACAAATTGACTACCTGAAAAGAGTATTTCTCAAGTTATAGCTATCATGTATGAATGCAATTAAAGAAGAAATTAAGGAAGCTATTTATACACGCAAAAATTGGGAAAACGAACTAAATAGAAATCAATTTGCTTACGAAAATAAAAATGTTGAATTGAACAATTAATTTTTCTGACAAGTTAAACATATATTTTCGTCCCTTATCCGTCCCTCGATAAAATGCAAACACCTTATAAACATTCGTTTATAAGGTGTTCTAAGTATCCCCGCCAGGATTAGGTTAAAGAAGTTATATATTTAAATATCAGTTATATATTAGATAGCCTATTAATCAATACGCCAGTTACCACGCTGGTTAAGATTATGTCTGACCTTTTAATAGCATATTTTTTACAAGCTATTCAGAACTTCAACTAAAATGAGCTAAGTTAGAAACAAGCAAATCTGCTATTTTAATATTTTATCCGATAATAGCTAACCTGATTTCCTGGATAAACGAAATAAAAAACGAAGGCAGACAGGAATTATTAGAGCGCCAACCAATTAATTTTAGACATATTTTATAGGAAGGCTCTTAATTTATTTTTGACTTAATATAAAACAGGTAGTATTTTTGCAGTAATTTTTAATTTTAATAAAAAATGCTATGCTGAAAGAAGATGTTCAAATAATTGAAATGACTTTTGTTAATGCTTTTTTAATAAAAGTTATAGACGGATTTATTTTAATTGACACTGGGTTATCAATGTTCTGGGAAAGATTGGAAAATGAATTATTAATGGTTGGTTGTTTGCCCGACAAACTAAAACTTGTAGTTATAACCCACGGCGATACAGACCATATTGGGAATTGTGCAATCTTGCAGGAAAAGTACAAGTGCAAAATTGCAATGCATAAGGATGATTCTTTAATGGCTGAAGAAAGTCTAGTTGTAAAAAGAAAAGTTAAAACATTAATGGCTAAAATATTTATTTTTTTGCGTAGGTTGAAAAGAAGAAAAATAGCATTTAAAAATTTCAAACCCGATGTTTACTTAGTTGATGGTCAAAGTTTAAATGGGTATGGGCTCAATGCCTCAGTTGTCCATATTCCAGGTCATACAAAAGGTTCAATAGGTATTCTGGCCGATGATGGAAGTCTTTTTGCCGGTGATACATTTACAAACAGGAAAAAACCAGATACTGCAACTTATATTGAAAATTCCGAAGAATTAAAAAATAGTATTGTTCGTCTGAAATCCATGCCAATTAAAACGATTTATCCTGGTCATGGAAAACCTTTTGATATAAAGGAAATAACTTGCAAACTTTGAAAAAGCTTTATGCTTTAAATATTTTATGAAAAAAATTGAATATAAATGGATTGCTCTTTCGTGTACTACGCTTGGGGCGCTTTTCTCTGTTTTAAGCGGAAGTACTTTGATTATTGCACTTCCTGCAATTATGAAAGATTTACATGCCAGTATAAATTCAATTATATGGACTGTAATGATTTATATGCTTGTCCTGACAATCCTTGTTCCTTCTATTGGTAGGATTGCAGATATGATTGGCAGAAAAAAACTTTATATATGGGGTTTTATTGTATTTACTATCGGTTCGGTTTTATGTGGGCTTTCAATGGAAGGGTGGCAATTGATTTTGTTCAGGTTTGTTCAATCGGTTGGAGGTGCTTTAATTGTTGCAAACAGTACACCAATTGTTACAGATGCATTTCCAAAAAATGAGCTTGGTATGGCTTTGGGTATAAATGGTATGGTAATAAGTGTAGCAAGTGTAATAGGGCCAATTTTAGGAGGAGCATTTATACATTTGGGTTGGAGATATATATTCTATATAAATATCCCTATCGGTATAATTGGTACCATCTGGGCAGGAATTCAACTTAGGGAATTGGATATACTTCCTGAAAAGCAAAGGTTTGACTGGGGAGGGGCAATCACATTTACAACAGGAATTACATCATTATTGTTAGCGTTGACATTGGGAGGATTTTACGGATGGACTAAGGTTTATATACCAATCTTGTTTGCTGCTGCCGCATTGTTTTTAGTTTTTTTTATATTTATCGAAAGTAAAGTCAGGCAACCAATGCTTGATTTGAATCTTATCAAAACAAGGATACTTGCATTTGCATTTGCAAGTAATCTTCTTAATGGAATTGCCCGTGGGGCAGTAATCTTCTTGCTTGTATTTTACTTCCAGGGGATAAAGGCTTTTGATCCGGTACTATCCGGAATTCTGCTTGCTCCATTTGCTGTGTCAATGATGATCATGGCCCCAATTAGCGGTTGGCTTTCAGATAAGTACGGCTCTCGGTTACTGAGTTCAATGGGTCTTCTTATTTCAGCAATCGGTTTACTTGGTATGGTTAGAATTTCTGTAAATACCTCTGTATGGGAGTTATCTGTGTGGATGTTTATTTCTGGTTTAGGTTCGGGGATGTTCTTTTCTCCGAACACAAGTGCAATTATGGGTGCTGTACCGGTCGAAAGGCGTGGGATTGCAGCTGGTATAAGGGCTATGATGAATAATGCAGGAAACGTAATTAGTATTGCCCTTGCTATGGCTATCATTTCATCAAGCATTGACCCAAAAGCGATGCAAGGGTTATTTTCAGGGGCTCAGATAGGCTCAGAAGGAATAGCTGTTGGCCATTTTATTGCTGGATTAAAAATGGCTTTTACAATATCGTTTATAATTAGTGTATTGGCAGCTTTTATTTCTTATTTAAAGAGGGCCTCAATATAAATGGGAGTCAAGTACTGATTTGTGATAAGATAAAAATACAAACAATAAAACATGAACTAATGTTATGTTAATTGTAAATTGACTTAATTTCACCTCATCCCCAACCCCTTCTCCAATAAGAGAAGGGGCAAGTCCCTCTCTATTGGAGAGGGATTTAGGGTGAGGTCTTTACGCCTGATTAAACTTAACATAACACTAATATACTTCCTTAAATCCGCAGGTTTGAGGTTAATTGGCTGAAAGTCACGGGGTGACTAAAAAAAATTCATTCATTTAAATTATTGAACTTTAATAAGTCACCCCGTGACTTGCGGATTTTAGGTACTTGATATAAATAATATTCAATTAAAAATAAAATTATAGGAGGGCATAAAATGAAAAAATCATCGCCATTTATAATTACAATTAGCCGCCAGTTAGGCAGCGGCGGGGCATATGTTGGGCAACAATTGGCTAATAACTTGAATATTCTTTATGCAAACCGTGAAATTATAAGCCAGGCCGCCAAACAACTTTCGCTATTAGAAGAAGATTTAGAATCATGGGATGAGAAAATAATTTCATTTTGGCAATCATTATTAAAATCATATGCAATTGGCGCCCAGGATTCATATATATCGCCACAATTTATTGCCCCTACAGACCGTGTATTATTTATTATGACCTTTCAATAGATACAAGCAAAATAGGCCTTGAAAAATCTTTATATCTCATTATGAACTACCTTGAACATAAGTAGTTTTATGAATGTCCAAGTACCGGGTGCGGTCGGTAAAGTTCTTCCAGTTGGGTGATTTCATCCTGTGTTAATTTTACTGACAAAGCCGCAACTGCATCTTCTAAATGTCCTGGTTTGCTGGCCCTTACTATAGGTGCTGTAATTGCTGGTTTGCTTAATAACCAGGCCAATGCTACCTGGGAATTGGGTAATTCCTTTTTGGATGCAATTTCTGTTAACCTGTTTACTATGTCAAAATCCGAATCCGATTTATATAAACTTTTCCCAAATTCGTCTGTCTTTGCACGTAAGGTCTCATTTCTTTCCTTGGTTCTTTTACCGGTTAATAGTCCTCGGGCAAGTGGTGACCAGGGTATTACTGCAATTTTCTGGTCCTGGCATAAAGGGATCATTTCCCGCTCTTCTTCACGGTAGATTAAATTATAGTGGGGTTGCATAGAAACAAACCGTGTCCAACCATGTAATTCAGCTATATATAATGCTTTTGCAAACTGCCAGCTAAACATTGATGAAGCTCCTATATAACGTGCCTTACCTGCTTTAACAATATCGTGTAAGGTTTCCATTGTTTCTTCGATAGGTGTATTATAATCCCAACGGTGTATCTGGTAAATATCCACATAATCAGTCTTTAACCGTCTGAGACTGGCATCAATTGAACTCATGATGTGTTTACGGGAAAGTCCTCCGTCATTGGGCGCCGGGCTCATCTGGTTAAATACTTTAGTAGCAATCACAACATCATCTCGTTTGGCAAAATCTTTAAGTGCAGTACCCAAAACTTCTTCACTGGTTCCAAAAGAGTACATATCTGCCGTATCAAAAAAGTTAATTCCCAATTCCAATGCCTTTTGAATGAATGGCCTGCTCTGTTCTTCATTTAATGCCCATTGCCAGCGTTCAGTTGGCTTACCATAAGTCATAGTGCCCAAACACAACCTTGATACTTTCATACCTGTATTACCGAATCTTACGTATTCCATAATTTTAAGTATTTATTAATTTATTATTTTCTAATTTCTTAATTGTTCGAACCAAATTTTGTTTCCAATCATTAAATTGAGAAGCATTGATACGCTGTCCCGTGATTCCGTTACTTTCATCACTTGCAAGAAAAACTATGGGTTCAGCCATAATATCCGGGCTTAGTAACTTGAAATTCTTTGGTAGCGAATGCTTAAATTCATCAGGAATCATCCCAGTTTCTGTGGCCCTTCCAGGTAAAATCATATTAACTTCTATTTTATAGTCCCTTAAGTCTTCTGCCATGATAAGCGATAAGGATTCTGCACCTGACCATGAAGGCCCATATGGAATAAAACCTTTCCTTTTCATCGTTTCATGGTTCATGGTAATATTTGTTATTTTACCTCTTTTTTGTTTGATAAAAAAGGGCACAAATGCTTTTGCAACCAAAAAATATCCAGTCAGATTTGTTTCAATCAAATCGCGAAAACCTGTTCCGCTCACTTCAAAAAATGGTTTTGGTTCTGTTAAAAATTGGGGATTTACCGTACGCATACCAATACCAGCATTATTGATAAGCATATCCAGTGTCCCCCAATGTTTTTCTACCCATAGAACAGAATTCATAATGGATTGTTCGCTTCTAACATCCATTTTTATTGAATAAACATCAATTTGGGCATCTTTTAATTCTTTTAAAGCTTTGTCCAGCTTGTTCAAAGTACGTGCAGTAATTATTACTGAGGCGCCATGCAAACCCAAAGCTTTTGCCATTGCAAAACCAAGTCCGCTTGATGCACCGGTTATTAAAACCCTTTTGCCTCTTAGTTGGTCATTTATCATTTTTACTAATTTTAAGTCGTCCTGTTATAAAAACTCTATGAAACTAAATAATTGTATGGTTGTAATTATAAAGGCCGGAAATAATATTAATCAATATAACAAACAAATTTAATACAAAAAACTATTGAAATTGACAATAGCGGGAGTCCTTGAATATCCAGTCGGATTGATAGGTCATACATATAAATATTATTAGGTGAACATTTATTTTTATATTTTGTTATCATTCATTAATATTTTAGGGGTTCAAAATATCAATGGTAAGTGTAATAAAATATTCTTATGCAGTCACATTCTGAAGAAAATTATCTTAAATCAATTTACCTTCTGGGCAAAAAAGGCAAGGAAAAGGTTAGTGTATCAGCTTTAGCTACCACATTGGGCAATAATCCTGCATCGGTTATAGATATGCTGAAAAGATTGACTGAAAAAAAACTGGTTGAATATGATAAATTTAGATATAAAAAGAAAATCACTTGAAGAAGTACACGGTACAGTTACAACTGCCTATACCAAAGGTTTTTTCAGAAAGTTACTGGCATTTTCGCAGGCATACCTTGTAAGCGTTGGTTATATGAGCCCCGGAAACTGGGCAACAGATATTGCAGGTGGGAGCCAGTTTGGTTATAAGCTCATGTGGGTTCTATTGATGTCAAATGTTATGGCATTATTGTTGCAAAGTTTGAGTGCCCGTTTAGGTATTGTCCGGGGGCGCGACCTTGCACAGGTTTCAAAAGAATCATATTCCCCATTTGTAAATATTGTTCTTTATGTTCTTGCAGAAATTGCAATTGCCGCTTGCGACCTTGCAGAGGTATTGGGTATGGCCATCGGGCTTCAGTTATTATTTCATATCCCTTTACTATGGGGTGTTTGCCTTACCTTTTTAGATACATTTCTTCTTTTGTTACTGATTAATCGTGGCATGAGAAAGATGGAAGCTTTTATTTTGGCATTAATAGGTATTATAGGTATTGCTTTTTTATTGGAAGTGCTTTTTGCAAAACCTAACATGGTTCAGGTTGTAACAGGGTTTATTCCAGGGTTACCCAATAGCACAGCCTTATATATAGCAATTGGAATTATCGGGGCAACAGTAATGCCGCATAATTTATACCTTCATTCTTCGTTAGTACAAAGCAGAAAAATTGAAAAAAACGCGTCAACAATTGGGGAGGCAATTAAATTCAATATTATTGATTCATCAATTGCACTTAATATTGCCTTTTTTGTAAATTCAGCTATCCTTGTGTTAGCAGCTGCAACTTTTTATAAGGTGGGAATGTACAATGTTACAGAAATTAAAGATGCCCACAGGTTTTTGGCACCCTTGATAGGAAACCATTTAGCCCCGGTTTTATTTGCCATTGCACTTATTGCTTCAGGGCAAAGTTCAACACTTACAGGAACTCTGGCAGGGCAAATAGTAATGGAGGGGTATCTTAACATTAGGATTCAACCTTGGATAAGAAGAATGATAACCCGTTTATTAGCAATAATACCTGCTGTTATTACAATTTTGTTATTGGGCGAAGGTTCTACCGGTAAACTATTAATTTTAAGTCAGGTAATATTGAGCCTTCAATTGGGCTTTGCTGTTATACCGCTCATTCATTTTGTAAGTGATAAACAAAAAATGGGAAAGTTTGCAATAGGTAAGTTAACTAAATTTTTTTCATGGGTTTTAGCTTTCATAATTGTAATGCTAAATGCCAAACTTATAGTTGACCAAATAAACGAATGGTTAATCGGCCTTTACAAATTAATAATTTTGTTAACATTAGTACCTCTGGCTTCAGGTGCTGCATTACTTTTATTGTTTATTACATTCCGGCCATTTATATTTAAATTTATTACAAAAACAATACGCTCACCTCACGAGGCCCCGGATTTAGGCAATATAAGCACTCATACTGTTTACAATCGCATTGCTATAGCAGTTGACTTTAGCCAAATTGATACTGAAACGATACGGCATGCTTTATCTTTCAGTAATAAGCTAAGCAAAATTTTGATAATACATGTAGTTGAAACTGCCGGTGCTTTATTGTTAGGTAATGAGACTGATGATTATGAAGCCAATTTGGACGGACAATTACTTTCCAAATACCAATCATATATGCATGAACAGGGTTATGATACTATAATTCAATTGGGTTTTGGAAATCCCAAAAGGGATATTCCTAAAATTGTAAAAGATTTCAATGCTGATATACTCGTAATGGGTGCACATGGCCATAAAATGCTAAAAGACATAATATTTGGAACAACAGTAGATAAAGTAAGGCATCAGTTAAATATTCCGGTATTAATAGTCAAGCATAACAAGTAATTTATTCCCAAAAAAGAAAAGCAAGTTAGGCTGGCTCACACAATCCCACGCAAAATAAAAAAGCAAGGAATTTCAGGCATAAACACTGGCCATCGCTCAAAAAGTCATCATTTGTTCCGTTCCTCCTTGCTTTTCGCTAAAACCGGCCTGAAAAAACGCTTTCTTTTATCTTTTTTTTCGTTTTTTCTTTCTTCTTTGGGTAAATAGGGTCTGCTGAATAAGTCAACGAAATGAATATTTACAAAAGTTTCGATTAAAAGATTGCGAAGCATGAAACAGAAATTCCTTATAAACGAAATGCTGTCTGAGCAAAGTCGAGGAACTAAGCCGAAGGCGGTCTCATGAGCGCAGCGAATAACTTCGAGACGGCGCGAGTTCATTTCGTTAAGTCTTTTTTGGGTTACCTTTTTGTGACGACAAAAAGGTAACAAACAAAAATAAGGTGCATGTGTTTTGAATGTTTCATCTAAAATTCTTTACATTCAAAAATTATATTTTTCTTGTAAGATGCTGAATTTCATAATTTAACGGAATAATCAACAGACCCTAAATAGCATAGGCAATAAAAACTTTTTTAAAAGTTGTACCTATGTTGTACCAAATAAAGAAACCCTTCATATACAATGCGTATTTGAAGGGTTTCAGTTTTAATAAGTAGCCCCGCCGGGAATCGAACCCGAATTTAAAGTTTAGGAAACTTCCGTTCTATCCATTGAACTACAGGGCCAACATCTATAATTTATTTTTACATTTTTTCAAAACTTAATTATAAAGTACTGATTTATTCAAAAACATTTATCTTTCCTTCTCTATTCTCAACTTCTCTATTCTCAGCTTCTCTATTCTCAACTTCTTTTTAAAAGTCTTGCAAATATAATATAAATTGATATCGGTAATATTTCCTGTCAAAAATTTGAAGAGAAATTAAGTAACTATAGAAGATTTTTATAACATTGTATCAAATAGAAATGATTGGAAATATTGAATTGTTTTATTAAAAAATAAACCATTATTGAAAATGAACTATTTAGATCTTATTATCGCCGGAATACTTATTATAAGCGCCATTTCTGGGTTTAACAAAGGTTTTATCCATCAGTTGGCGTCACTTACAGCATTAATACTGGGTATTTACCTGGCCGTGAAATTTAGTAAATGGGTTTCGCCTTATATCCTGGGGCATTTTACTTCGTCAGTCAATGCTGCTAAAATCACGGCTTTTATATTCATATTTGTTCTGGTAATTATAGCGGTCCAATTATTGGGCAGGTTACTCGAGAAATCATTCGAAGAGGTCGAACTCGGACATTTGAATAAACTGGCCGGAAGCGTTTTTTCAATTGCCAAAATGGTATTTATCCTAAGTGCATTTATGATATTAATTAAGCTTTCCATAATACGTTTTAACTGGCCAAAAGAACAGGATATAGAAAAATCATATTTATACAAACCAGTCGAATCAGTTGCCCCGTTTATTTTTCCTTACCTGAATTTTAATGAAGACAATAAAAAAGCCGATGCTGAAGATAAAACTCAAAAGCCGGAACATTGAACTATTTATTATCTTTGGCAGGATTTTTTGAAAACAAGATAGGATGAAACATCCATGAACTTGCGTTCACAACAAGGATTTGAACCCCGAAGGGCTCTGCGAAGCAAATATAACATGGATGTTTACCTTCGGTGAGCCCTGCGGGGTTCATGAGAATCAACTATAAGATTATTAATTGTTTAACTCAAATATATTCTCGTGAATTTTTTTGAAGAACTGAAATGGCGGGGAATGGTTCAGGATTTTACTCCCGGATTAGAAGAACAATTTAAAAAAGAAATGACTACGGCTTACGTAGGTATTGACCCTACGGCTGATTCATTACACATCGGGCATTTGGTGTCGATAATGCTTCTGCGGCACCTTCAGCTGGCGGGGCATAAACCAATTGCCCTGGTCGGTGGCGCAACAGGAATTATCGGCGATCCTTCCGGCAAATCGGAAGAGCGTAACCTGTTATCGCTTGAAACGCTCAGGCACAACCAGGAATTCATTAAAAAGCAGTTGAAAAAGTTTCTCGATTTCGAAACGGATAACCCTAATAAAGCAGAACTTGTAAACAATTACGACTGGATGTCAACTTTCAGTTTCCTCGATTTTATCCGGGATGTTGGGAAACATATTTCGGTGAATTATATGATGGCCAAGGATTCGGTAAAAAAACGCATTACTGGCGATGAACGCGAAGGCATGTCGTTTACAGAATTTACATATCAGTTGGTACAGGGCTACGATTTTCTATATCTGTTCGAGAACAATAATTGCAAATTACAAATGGGAGGTTCCGACCAATGGGGGAATATTACTACCGGCACTGAACTAATCAGGCGTAAGACCGGTGGTGGTACAGCGTTCGCCCTCACTTGCCCATTAATTACCAAGTCGGATGGTGGAAAATTCGGGAAAACTGAAAAAGGCAATGTCTGGCTTTCACCGGATTATACTTCACCTTATCAGTTTTATCAATTTTGGCTAAATGTTTCCGACCCCGATGCAGAAAAATATATTAAAATATTTACCTTCCTGTCACCTGAGGAAATTGATACACTAATTGAAACTCATAAAAAGGAACCTCACTTACGAAACTTACAAAAAACCCTGGCCCGTGAAATTACAATTATGGTCCGATTCGAAAGAAGATTATGCTGCTGCTTTGGAAGCTTCTGAAATTCTATTTGGTAAAGGCACAGCAGAATCTCTTATAAATTTAAAAGAGAGTGATTTCTTATCCATTTTTGAAGGTGTTCCTCAATTTAAAATCGAAAAGCAGATAATAGAATCGAACCCTCAATTAGCTGAACTGCTCACTGCGAAAACAGGTGTGTTCCAAAGCAAAGGGGAACTTCGAAGGCTTATTGACGGAGGAGGGTTAAATATAAATAAAAGAAAAATTACTAATATTGATGCGGAAATCAATATGAAAGATTTACTGAATAATAAATATTTACTGGTACAAAAAGGGAAAAAAAGTTATAACCTTATAATCATAAAATAACAAGTTAAAGCAATGGGTAAAAATAAAAGTAAGTTCGATTTTAATGCAAGCAATTTTCTTGCATTTATTTTCAGTAAGTTAATAGTTCTTGTTGTGATATCCTTAATGGCTGCTTTAGTTTCAGGTATCGTTTCGCTTGCAATTCATAATAAGTACAAATCATCGATCGTGATGTTCCCCACATCGGCCGTTTCCACATCGAAATCGTTGCTTGATCCAAGTTATTCAGCTTCGAAGAATGCCGATCTGATGAACGTTGGTGATGAAGAAGATGTTGACAAGCTTTTACAGATACTGAATTCAGGCCAGATTAAAACTATGTTAATTAAAAAGTTCGATTTGATAGGTCACTATAAAATTAATATATCAAAGAAAGGAGCTTACAAGAAGCTTTATGATAAACTTGATGATAATTTGCATATAAGCCGCACAGAATATAATTCAGTAATTGTTGAGGTTAAAGATGAAGATGCTGTAATTGCTGCAAATATGGCTAATGGAATTGCAATATTAGTCGATACTGTTTTCAATGAAATGTACAAAGAGAGGGCTTTTAAAGCATACATCGCTGTAAAAGTTGACTACGACAGCATTACAAATTCAATAAAATTATTACAAGATTCACTTTGCAATTTTGGCAAAATGGGTTTGTACGATGTGGGTTATCAGACTTCAGGAATTGAACAAGGCTTACTATAGAGCGCTTCTTCAAGGTAAAAATGATATAGCAATGTCTATTAAAAAACAGTTAAATTTTATTGCAGAAAACGCCGGGAAATATATTATTTTGAAAGATTATATTGGTTATAAACAAGCATTACAACATAACCGTGAAGTTAGGTTACGAGAAGTGAAGATGGAAATTTCACAGAAATTACCTAACAAATTTATAGTTGATTATGCGTCGGTGGCTGATACAAAAGATTCGCCAAAGCGTTTGCTAATTGTTTTGGTATCTGCAATTTCAGCATTTTTCGTTGCATTATTCTGTTTTATTATTTTCGAAAAAATAAAGAAATTAGTATAATAAGCCGTGAATCTTTCAAACGAGAAGATAAGGCGGTATGTTATATTTATTTCCGTCTTTAGTGTTATCCTTAATGCAATATTTATTGCTAACGAATTTTATTGGTTTAACCTGGTGCCTATTGCGCTGATATTAGTGTACCTGTTATTCTTTCAATTCGAAATATACATTTTTGTACTCATTGCTTTTTTGCCAGTTTCAATACCCTTACATGAAATGGTAAATGGGATGGATAATGATATTTCATTGCCTTCAGAAGCAATGGTAGTAATAGCAATGATATATTATATTTTTAAAACTGCATTTGATCTTAAATTCAATGTAAGGCTAATTAAGCATCCGGTTACAATTTCTATTTTTATATACCTTACATGGATATTTATTACTGCATTTACCAGCACAATGCCAATTGTTTCGTTTAAATTTCTTGCTTCTAAGTTTTGGTTTATTGTCGTTTTTTATTTTATCCTATCCTATCTTTTCATCGAATACAAAAACTTCTTTAAATATTTATGGTGCTATGTGTTGTCGTTAATTATTGTGATGGTTTATTCAGTTTACAGGCTTGCCAAACACGGCATTATTCACTTTGTAAGGGTTGCAAATTGGGTTGAAGAACCATTTTTCCCCGACCATACTTCGTATGCAGCAGCAATTGCTATGCTGATACCGGTTTTAATCGTAGTCCTTTTTATTTTTCGAAGGACAAGTTTTTCACAGAAATTATTTTACCTGTCTGTTATTGTCATTTATATTTTTGGATTGATTTTTTCTTATACCCGTGCCGCATGGATCAGTTTGATACTTGCTTGTATTTTCTTAGTTATGTCGCTCTTAAAAATAAGGTTAATTACCAGTTTCATAATAGTAGGATCTATATTGACTTTAATTTCTGTTTACTGGACTGATATTGAGATGGCTTTGTCAAGGAACAGGCAGGAGTCATCGTCGAGCATGTTGAAACATGTAAAATCTGTTTCGAATATTTCTACCGATGCATCTAACTTGGAACGTATCAACCGTTGGCATTCTGCTATAAAAATGTTTTATGAGAAACCATTTTTTGGGTTTGGGCCTGGCACATATATGTTCAAGTATGCTCCATTTCAGTCTACCAAAGACCGTACTATAATAAGCACTAATTTTGGGAACAAGGGAAACGCGCACAGCGAATATCTCGGCCCATTATCCGAATCGGGACTGCTCGGGCTTATCACATTTTTGGGTGTAGTACTGTCTGTACTTTTTACCGCTTCGCGGGTTTATTTTACTGCAAAAAAAAGAAAAGTAAAATACCTTGCCCTCGCTTTAATGATTGGGCTATTATCTTACGATATACATGGGATTATGAACGATTTCCTTGACCTTGATAAACTAAGTGCGCTCTTCTGGGGTTTTACAGCAATGATAGTTGCTTTGGATTTATACCACAACAAACAACCGATAAAAGCTTAATTGAAAAATTTGCAAGTGTGCTAAATTAAAATTACTGATTACTAATAGGCTTTCTCGAAAGTCAAAATTTAATATGTTTTTTTGGTGGTTCTCTGTGTATTCACAAAAGTAATCAATTCAACTTATTAACGTTCACTCTTATCCTCGAATTGATTAATTTATTAAATACTTACAATATCAGTTTACATACACCAAATAATAACCAACATTTTTTAGCGTAATAAAAAACACCTCAGCTATGTTATTTTCAACAATTTCAGATAAAATCTCCCATTCACAATTTCTCATGTATCCTGCATATTCAAAATTCTGTACGTTGGCTCCGATTGTTTTTTGAGTTCTTGCACGATTTAGATTAATGAAATTTTGAGTTTTATTTTCAATTTGTATTTCCCTCATATCAAAAATACTTTCGGTAAATTGGTCAACGGTCATATTATCCCTGTCAATTAAATCTGCTAAATAATATTTTAATTTGCCGGATATAACAATGATTTTATCAGGGTTATAAACCTCAATTAGTTCACCATTTATTATTGTTTCAGTTTTAATCATGCAATTATTTTTAATGTATGTCCAACTATATAATAACGTCCATTTTTCAAACTTGTTTCATAAAATTTAATTGGATTTAGGATACTTAACTTTTTTATAAAAGCACCGGTTTTGAAAAAGCAAATAATTATTTTACAAATTCAATATGAAAATGTTTCTAATTTTGGCTGAA
The DNA here is from genome assembly GCA_963726845.1 of uncultured Bacteroidota bacterium. Taxonomy (GTDB): domain Bacteria; phylum Bacteroidota; class Bacteroidia; order Bacteroidales; family DTGW01; genus CAVSGB01. The sequence goes on from CAVSGB010000308.1 coordinate 40,218, forward strand.
AGTCACGGGGTGACTATAAAAAAATTCGTTCATTTAAATTATTGAACTTTAATAAGTCACTTCGTAACTTGCGGATTTTAGGTTAAACTTAAAAATTTGTTGCTAATAAAAACCATATTTTAAGCATGAATCATTGTTTTAGAGTACTAAACTTTAAAATTATACCCTTCCAGCTAAATTTGCACTGACGATTTTCACTAATTTACTAATTTTAATTATTTGTTGAACAAGTTTTCATGTCTGAAACAAACATTAGACTTATCGCTTAAAACTCCGGTATATGTATCAAAGAGATTATATTTTGAGAATGATTGAAATGATTGGTGAATTGATTAAAGGGATCCTGGGCTTAATTAAAAAAGGTGAAATGTCTGCTGCCGAACAATCAATAGAATATGCATATCTTAATTTTCTAAACAGGATGCTGCTTTTTTTACAAACATACCTATTGAAAAATTAACAAGTTCATTAATTCAAGAACATAATTATACTATTGGCCATTTGGAAATATTAGCTGAATTATTCTATATTCAGGCAGAATTATTCTATTCTAAAATAATCGAAAAGACAGCCTTATTTTCTATGAAAAGTATCTGACACTGTTGGAATTTGTATTAAAGGGTTCAAAATCGTATTCTATCGAAAAAGAAGCGAAGTTAAAGTTGATAAAGGATAGGATTGATGAAATGAGAAAATTATAAATGATGTTTATTAAAGACAATAGTTCAGTAAATATTTTGGTATAATTTGGTGACTTGGTGATTTTGTGGCTATTATGAATTTCTTGCCACCAAAACACAACATATATCTTCACGAACTGCCAGTATGAAGGCACGTGTGTGAGAGTAAAAACACCAAATATCACCAAATCTAATACATATAAATTCACATTAAAAATATACCGAACTATTGAAAGAAATAACCACAGATAATATACATGTTGAAAAAACATATACATTCACCGATTCTTTGCCATTTGATTCTACTTCCTCACTGGCTCGTGATGTTTGGGAAGGCAAACCATCGGAAATTGAATATCAAAATGGAACGGTAGTTAAACTTACGAATGACCTTACAGGATTTATCATGATCAAACCGCAGGGGATTTTGTCGGAAACATCTTAAACCATCTCGATAAGGGTAAAACTGTCATACTTGACCTAGGCAATGCACATCCGATCTTGCTGACATATTTCTCGGAGATGTTATCCAAGGCGGTTTTTGCTCATCAAGTTGATAAGTTTAGCAATGATAAACTTGGCGACCATTACATTCAAGTCTATTTAAAAGAAGGCTTCATAATCTATTTCCCCGTAGAGGAAGATGTAACCACAATTTATAGCCGTTTTGCAAAAGAAGGCGCTAAATATCATATTGGAATGGTGTACTCAACTCAATCTCCATCTACGATAAGCAAGATTGCTTGCCCGGGACGGGAAATTCTTTGTTGCCATATGTCATCACAAGATGAAGTAAATACCTTGGCCAAAATGAATTTTGAATCTGTGAAATTGTATAGAAAAGAAATATGCCTTTTAGAGCAAAAACTCCCGGCTACGTGTAAATGTCCGTTC
>CAVSGB010000309.1:0-8993 GCA_963726845.1 uncultured Bacteroidota bacterium
TATGGTTAAAATGATAGTAGTTTTTTGTTGAATTGTTTCTTCCGGAAAAGGGCTTAAAACCGTATAAATAATGACCTGGTCGCCGACAATTGTAAAGTCCACGCCTTCTCCATTAAAAAGCATTTTTAAGATTTCATCCAATCCGGCATAACATGATATGGATTTTTCTTTTTTTATAACTGCCAGATCGGCGTTATAAGAGAAGTTCGCCCCAAATTTTTCAGACAAACTATCGAGTATTTCAGATAATTTCTGGTTTGTGAAATTTATTGCTGTTTTTTCACACCGAAACTGTGCACATAAGTTATTGATTTTCCCAAACAACAGCATGGCTGCAATTAGCAATACCAGCCTTATAAATCTTATGTGGCCAGAAACGCACATAAGTAATTAAATACTACTTCCAGCTTCTACTATATAGTTATTCCCAATTTCTTTTGTTTTGAAGTTGAACGTTATTTTAATCATTTTAATGATTTCAAGCTGGTTCGAGTTTATCATATGTAGCAGTAAGTTTTAAATTATTTAACCCGGCATCTTTTACATAAATATTGATTCCATAAACTTTCTGAAGCAAGCTAAAAACTTCCTGAAGTTTAGTTTCACGAAATATAAACTTCTTAGTTTTCCATGAAAGATAATTTGAATCTGCATTTTTATCTTTAAGAATATTTCCGCTTTTGGCATCTAATATTGCTTTTTCATTTACATGAAGAACAACTTTATCTTTCAATCCTTCTTTTCCAAATACAACAACGCCAGAATTTACAATCAATTCAACATTCCCATTATTGTTTGAATTAATATTAAATGAAGTGCCGATTACCATAATACACGCATCCGCAGCATGTATTATAAAAGGCTTTTTAGGATTTTTGGCAACTTCGAAATATGCTTCCCCATTTAAATAAACTTCTCGAAGGTTTCCATTGAATTTTTCGGGATATTTTAATTGTGTCTCCCTGTTAAGGGCTACCTGTGACCCATCGTTTAAAGCAAGTTGAACCAATTTATCTCCTGCAGTGAATGTTTTTTCATTCATAAAAAATTGAGTGGTATACCATGCAATTAGCCCAAAAACTACAACTGCAGCAATCCTCAAAATATAAGCGACTGAAATTCTTAGAATCGATTTGTTACTGCTAACAGGCCTAATATCAGCTTTACTGTTGACTTTATTCCAGGCAGATTCAACATCAATATTATATTTTGAAACTTGTCCTGCAACAGTCCAAATTTTTTCAGTTTTTTGAAATTCCAAACTGTTTCTATCCGATCCTTCTTTCCATTTAATCAACTTGTTACCATCATCCCCTTCAACATTGTTGGAAAGATAAGCGGCCAATAATAGCCAATCTTCAATATTCCTTTTATTTGTTTTCATATCCTTATCCTCTCAATTAACAACCTAGTAAAAAAATACCCTTATTAAATATATAATAATTTTCAGAAAAATCAAACTTTAAATATATTCATTCAACTTAACTCTTAATTGTTTTAACGCTTTTCCCATTTGTGCTTCGATAGTTTTAATCGAAAGCCCTAATTTATCAGCAATTTCCTGGTATTTCAACCCTTCGGCACGGCTTAAGTTAAATATCTTTTGTCGCTGGGGTGGCAATTCTGCAATTGCACTCATTACTGCCGATTCCAACTCCATATCGTGCATTTCCTCTTCCGTTTCAGCAGGATCGTACATTACCCTTAATGCTTCATTTTTTTCATAATTCTCAACAATTAATTTATGCTTTAGATAATTTAAACAATTATTTTTAACAGAAGTTGTAATATAAGCCTGAAAGGGACTTTTAATATGTATCTGGTCGCGTTTATCCCAAATCCTCACAAAAACATCCTGAACAATCTCTTCGGCAGCAACCATATCTTTAACATATCTGCAAGCTAATAAACAAAGTGAACGATATTTTTCCTTAAAGAATTTTTCAAATTCTTTCGGATTATCAATTATGTTCAACTCATAAGAATTGTCCATCGCTTAAAATTTGTCGATAAAGTTATATTTTTAATTAATATATAGTAGCTAAAATGGTTTCTATTAATTCATTTCAAAAATGAAAAAATATTTTTTTAAATATAATTTCTAAAAAAATAACTTAATTATTTAATTTTCAAAGGTTATTCTGAATTCAAAATAATTTATAAAAACTTTTAGAAATATCAAAAAATAAAATTTAAAGTTTTAATTCGTTTATTATTTTTAACGAAAATTATAAAAAACTTATGCAATTACCTAAAATCCGCAAGTCACGGGGTGACTTATTAAAGTTCAATAATTTAAATGGATGAAATTTTTTTTAGTCACCCCGTGACTTTCAGCCAATTAACCTCAAACCTGCGGATTTAAGGAATTACTTTAAAGTTTTATTGATTTTTAATTAAAAAAATAATGAGATATTCCGAAGAAATTCCTGAAACAGACGATTATTATGGATTGTTTCTAACTACAGGTTGGAACGATGGGTATCATTTTACAAAAGAACAACTTAAAACAGCAATCAAAAATAGCTGGTATATTGTGTCTGCTCATGAAGGCCCTGATTTAACGGGTTTTGGAAGAATTATAAGTGATGGGATACATCATGCTTTAATTGTCGATCTAATTGTACATCCAAAATTCCAGGGAAGAGGTATTGGCGGCAAAATAATACAGATGTTAATCGAGAAATGTAAACTGCATGATATAAAAGATGTTCAGTTATTCTCTGCAAAAAATAAGACCAGGTTTTATGAGAAATATGGATTTTCAGTTCGTGATCAGGAAGCCCCGGGAATGCAATTGAAAACAAATTAAGGTTTTAATGTTTAGTTAGAATTTTGGATTTATGACAAAGTTATTTAACCATGTTCTACGATTCAAAAAAACCTTTCATGCGTTCAAAAATATTTTTATCGTCATTATCTGGTTTTGGAATAAAACTTGGAGATTCGTTCATTTTTTCAATAATTTTTCTTTCGTCTTTTGTAAGATTTTTTGGCACCCAAACATTTACATGTACTAACAAATCACCTCGTCCGTAACCATTTACTTCCGGAAGGCCTTTACCTTTTAGCCTTAACAATTTGCCCGGCTGGGTACCGGATTCAAGTTTTATTTTTACTTTGCCGTCAAGTGTAGGGATTTCAACTGTAGCACCTAATGCAGCATCGGGGAAACTTACAAATAAACTATAATACAAATCATTTCCATCGCGAATTAGTTCTTCATGTTTTTCTTCAGCAAAAACTACAATCATATCGCCGTTAACTCCACCTCGTCGGGCAGCATTACCTTTGCCAGAAACGGTCATTTGCATACCTTCACCAACGCCGGCCGGCACATTAATAGTGACAACTTCGTCTTCTTTAACTATTCCTTCGCCATAACATTTTGGACACTTTTGAGTGATCATTTTGCCTTCACCACCGCAATTCGGACAAGTAGTACTAGTTTGCATCTGCCCCAAAAATGTATTCGTCACACGGGTTACGACCCCGCTGCCGCGACAAGTTGAGCAAGTGCTATGCGATGAGCCATGTGCTGCACCTGAACCACTGCAATTGCTACATGAAACATATTTATTGACTTTTATTTTCTTTTCGACTCCCGATGCGATCTCTTCGAGTGTGAGTTTTACTTTAACGCGAAGGTTTTGTCCTTTGGAAACACGCGATCCACCGCGGCTACTTCCTCCACCACCAAAACCAAAACCTCCAAAATGCCCACCGAAAATATCGCCAAAGTGCGAAAAAATATCATCCATGGTCATTCCTTCACCACTAAACCCACCTCCTGATGCGCCACTTACACCTGCATGTCCATACCTGTCGTATCGTGCCCGTTTATCGTCATCTCCAAGAATTTCATAAGCTTCCGCTGCTTCTTTAAACTTTTCTTCAGAAGACTTATCTCCAGGGTTTCTGTCAGGATGATATTTTAGTGCCTGCTGGCGATAAGCTTTCTTAATTTCTTCTTTGGACGCATTTTTAGATACTTCCAATATTTCATAATAATCACGTTTTGCCATGTTCTATCTTGTTTTTAGCAAGGAACAAAGAGTAAATTATAAATACTGTTGTCCTTTACAAATTCAATTCAAAAAATTTACTCTCCAACCACAACTTTTGAAAAGCGTACAACCTTATCATCGAGCATATATCCTTTTTGGACTACATCGATTATCTTTCCACTTTTCGTTTTATCTTCTACAGGTATTTTGGTTATTGCCTCATGGTAATCAGTGTTAAAATCGCAATCGGTCGATTCGATTTCTTTAAGGCCTTTATTTGTAAGAAATGTCTTGAATTTGCTATAAATAAGGCCTATTCCTTCTTTAATTGCATCAATGTCTTTAGCTTGCTCCAAATTTTTCAATCCACGTTCAAAATCATCAACAACTGGCAATAAGCCTTTCAGTATATCTTCACCGGCAAACTTTGTAAGTTCAATTTTTTCTTTCAAAGTACGTTTCCGATAATTGTCAAATTCTGCTGAAAGCCTAATATATTTGTCTTTCAAATCTAAAATCATTGATTCGTAATCTGGTTTTTCAATTTTATTTTCTTCTTTTTCTTTACTGCCCAATTGAGTTTCATCGTTTTTGGCCTTATTATCAGAATCTGAAACTTCATTCAATTGCATTTCATCTGCCGATTTTTCAGTAATTATTCCTTCAGCGGTGTTATTTTCCGTTAAATTGTCAGTAGATTGATTTCCCTTTTCAGTTTCTAAATCTTTTGTTTGTACCTTTTTCATACCTGCATAAAAATTATTGAATTTCCCTGCCGCAAAAGAACAAATAATCTGCCAAATAATCTCTCAGGACAAAATGGCATTTGCCCCCTTTCATGTCTATTGTTCGCCGGGTCGAAAATGGGACTTGCCGGAAATCTTTTGCAATCGTCAATAGAACGGGTTTATCTTTGACCTAAAATAATTTATAAACTTAAATATTATGAAAATGGGTGCAGGTATGTTTTGGGGATTAGTATTAATCTTAATTGGATTAAGCCTCGTAATAAAAATCGTATTCAATATTGATTTCCCGATTTTTAAACTTTTAATTGCTTTTTTCTTTATTTACATTGGACTAAAAATAATGCTTGGAACCAGTTTCCGCATTTTTGGAGAGCCGAGGAACAAATCTGACGTTGTATTTGGTGAATCAAATTTCGACCAGGCAGGAAGCGACAAAGAGTACAACGTAATTTTTAGCAAAGGAAATTTCGATTTCCGTGATATCAAACTACAACCAAATGGCCCGACAAAAGTAAAAATCAATACTATTTTTGGCGGGGCTGAAATTTATATACGTCGTGAAATGCCAGTTCGTATTACAGTTGAAGCAGCATTCTCCGGCGCACAACTTCCTAATGGGAATTCGGCAGCCTTTGGTTCGACAATCTACAGTTCGGATAGTCTCGATACTTCAAAGCCTTATTTGGAAATTAAAGCCGATGTAGTGTTTGGCGGCCTACACGTAAAATCTTTCTAATACAGGATATTTATTATGGTTAGTTTTTGGTTTGGCAGGGCGTTGCGGAAGCAGCGCCTTTTTGTCAAGGGTCTAAAGCACCTTCAAAGACATCTATTTTTTCAAGATACTTAATAGATTTTTTAATGTATTCATGAGCAGGTGACGAAAATTCAATATCCGTATCTTCAAGCAACCTCGATGAATCAAAAACCTGTCCTAATTCAATAAATTTTATATATGGGTCAAGCGCTGCAAAGATTATGCGCATCCTGGTATTTTCTCCAAAAGCTTTTTCCCAATACTGAAGATAATCTTTAAATTGAAAAAGCTCTTCAGTCAACGGAAGGATATTCTTTGAATATTTCTTCATCTGGGATAGAAGGTCGGGATTGACATATTTAAATACCGGCCTGTTGTTAAAATATAAACCCAGCGTATCAGTAATTAATTGAGATTTGCTTGCTGATTTCAACCCCGATGAAATATGGTAAACTGAGTAATGCCTTTTTGCAAAAAGTAATGCTTCAATAGCTTTTACTGCATAATCAACAGGTATAATATCTACATTTGATACTGGATTATAAGGCAATAAGCGCAATAAATTAACTGTCGCAAGTGTCCACAATATTACAGGAGAACGAGGTATCCATGGCCTGCTATCGCCCATAATGATTGAAGGACGGAACACAAGAATTTTTTCGGCAGGTAAGTATTCCTTCAGCATCATTTCGCCAAGCATCTTGGTATAGGTATATTTTACCATGTGCTTTGCCTCCTGGTTGGGCGATTCGTCTTCGTAAACAATCCTGTTTCTGACATTACAACCACAAATTGTTGCTGTGCCAATGTATGTAAATATTTCGAGTTCTTTTAATGTTCTGCTCCATTCTAAAACTGACCTCAGTCCATCGACATTAACTTTTTGCACCAATGAATCGTTCATTTTTGCAAAAGATGTATTCGCGGCGGAATGTACAATAAGGTTAATATTTGTAAGGTCTTTATTACTGATTAATTGATTGGCTAAACCAGGATCGATCAAATCGCCGACTATTGGAATTATTTTTTCTTTATTAAATAAATCTCCATGAAAATTAAAAACTTTCTCAAGCCGTTCAAGAGCATTTAACTTGTCTTTAGCACGGATTAAACAATATATCTTTGATATATCGGTTCTTTTCGAAAGGCTGACCAATAATTCACCACCAAGAAAACCGGAAGTTCCGGTAAGAAAAATATTCACTCGAATTTATTTAAGTTAAACAATTAATAATCTTTTGGTTGATCCTCATGAACCCAACAGGGCTCATCGAAGGTAAACATCCAAACTATATTTATATTCTTGTTGTGTACAACATTGTATGGATGTTACATGCGTTTCTATAATTAACTAATCAAAAAGCTCCAACCCTATAATCCCTATAATTATTAGAATTATCGATACAATCTTTACTAATGAAACCGGTTCTTTAAACCAAATAATTCCGATTACTGCAATTAAAGCTGTCCCTAAGCTTGCCCATATCGCATAAGCAACACTGACATTCATTTTTTTCAGAACAAATATCAACGAAACCAAACTTATTCCGTAAAATACAAAAACTAAAACCGATGGAACCTAATTTTGAGAATCCATCGGCAAATTTCATACAAATCGGTCCCTAAAACCTCAAAAACAATTCCCAATGCTAAAAATAGCCAGTAAATATAGTTCATTATTATAAATTACATTCCAAACATGGTATTTTGCAAATATGCAAAATTCACAATAATAAAAACCATTAATGGTGTAAACTGTTTTTTTTTAACAACTAATAAAAGTTAAGAAATTATTTAGAAATAAGTAGTTATGCTTTGCATTAAGATAATTTAACACAACTGTACAATGAACATAACTTCAATTACTCGTAAATTTTGGAATGATATAAATAGCAATTTATTCTTATATTTACATTAGTTGCAGATCACATTCTAATATATAAGCACATTGCATTATGGCAACTTCAGAGTCAGACACACGTTTGGAAAAGCTCGAAAGCGAATTAGAACAATTGCGCATTCAGGAGCAGCTTTCAAGGCAACTTTCAAACAAATTAAACATTGGACTTATAACCCTTAAAAACGGACTGATTTTTTCAGCAAACCAAAGGGCATTATCTTTTTTGGGATTTAGTCTGGAAGATATAAAAGGCAGTCGAATTGCCGATTTATGCCCGACATGTCAGGAAGATGGCAGAATTTCCAGAGAAATACTCGATGAAGCAATTTTTCTGGCAACCAATACTTCGATTGAATTTAACAAGTGGCATTTCAATTCGAAATCTAAAAAGAATATTGGATGTGAATTACACCTTTCTTCAATTAAAGTCATTGACGATGCATACACACAAATAGAAATAATTGAGATTGTACCAAAAAAAATTTCTGCAAAAAAAATAAAAGAAAAAAATAAAGAAATCGAATTGCTTAGCGAAGAACGTGAGAGCCTAAATGAACAACTAAGGGCAACTTTAGACGAACTGGTAGGAGTAAACAAACAACTTATTGAAAGCGAGACATGGAACAAATCGATTGTGGAAAATATTCCGCTGGGCTTGACAGTAATCAATAACAACAATATTGAATATATTAATGATGAAATAATAAAGATACTCGGCTTCCCAATAAATGAGACCAAAGGAAAAAGTTCAATTGATTTTGCATTAGACGAAGAGTTGCCAAAAATTGAAGATTTTAAGGTACTTTGGAACAATGGTCAGCCAATAAATAATTTAGAATTTTGGATCAGTACCAAAAGCGGGAAGAAAAAATTTATCCGAAATCAATATTTAAAGCTTGGCCACGATGGCCGATGGATGGTTATTACTACCGATTTGACCAATGAGAAAATTAAGGATACTGAGGCAAAAGAGGCCAGTTCGGCCTTAAAAGAATCGGAAGAAAAATTCAGGACAATCATTCAGCATCTTTCAGATATAATAATTATTGTCAACGAGAAAATCAATGTTCTTTATGAATCTCCTTCAGTTTCGAAAGTTTTTGGCTACGAACCTGGCTATTTTCTTGGCAAAAGCGGTTTGGAATTTATACATCCCGATGATGTAGGCCTGGTAAAACACGAATTTGGGCTGCTGCTTCGAAAATCTAATGATTTCAGGCCAACCGAATTGCGGATAAAGCATCAGAAAGGTTACTGGGTTTATGTAGAATTGCTCGGTGATAACCTTTTGGAATATCCTTCAATTGGTGGTATCCTGCTTACTGCCCGCGATGTAACAGAACGCAAAGAAAATATTGTTCAACTCAGCTTATATCAAGATCATCTGGAACACTTAGTAAAACAAAGAACTGAAGAAATTGAACGGATGAATTGCGACCTGATGGCCATCAATGAGGAGTTAAAAGCTACAAATGAGGAATTAAATAACAAAAACGAAAAACTGAACGAAGAAATATCCAAGCGTATAGAAGCCCAGCTTTTGCTCGAAGAAAGTGAAAATAAGTTCAGGAGTTTCATTG
>CAVSGB010000310.1:0-19978 GCA_963726845.1 uncultured Bacteroidota bacterium
TGTCTATGTACCTAGACCGTTGGTCTTGCTGATCTCGTCGACGCGCTCGGCGATCAGGGTGGAGTCGGTGACGGCGCCCATGGGGGGCGAGTCGATCACCACCAGGTCGAACACCTTCTTCAGGCGCTCGATGAGCTGCGCGAACAAGGGGTTCTCTGGGAAGAGCGGTCGGGCTCTTTGACCTGCCGCCGGAGGTCAGCAGCCAGAGATTGTCGGCCATCTTCACGATTCCCAGGTCGGCATTCGTCAGGACGTCTCGCCGTCGAGGTCCAATCCCCAGGCGATCAATTTGATGCTTGAAAAAACACACCCGAAACTTGCTGAAAATATGATTTTTGTTGCAGGACACCGCGTCATCACGGATCCCATTGCTGCCTTTTTAGCAAAGGCGTCAATCTTCTTTGCATCTATTCCAAGAACTACATAGAAAATCCACCTGAAGAAAAGCATGCAAAACTCACTCACAACAGAAGAACGATGCAAAAGATGGTCGAACTTTTAAGCGAATACAGGCACAAAACTGCGTGTCCTTACTACCAGCGTGGATAATAAAAATGAAGAAAATATAGAACTCGTACCTGAAAAAGCAAAAGCCGGATATGCCAATGGCTTTGCCGATCCCGAATATATTAAAGAGTTACCGGTTTTTCAATTGCCATTTCTCACAAAGCAAAAAAAATTCCGAACTTTTCAGCTTTCTGGTGATTCGATGCTCCCAATACCGCACGGTTCCTGGGTTACTTCAGAATTCATCCAGGACTGGAATTCCATTATCAACGGCCATGCATACATTGTCCTAACATTAGACGATGGAATAGTTTTTAAAATAGCCGAAAACCTTATAGAAACTGAGAATAAACTAACACTTTATTCTCTCAACCCGGCTTACCATGAATATGATGTTCATGTTTCCCAGATTAAAGAAATATGGCAATTTGTACATTTTATCAGTTCCGAACTTCCCGATCCTATAGTTTCAAAAGACGATTTGTTCAGGTCAATAGAAAACATCAGAAAGGATGTTGCCCTTATAAAGAAGAAAGTAGTAAAAAAGTGATCAAATAGCTTTCGATTATTATTGCCTAATTTGATGGATTAATGACAGGCATTTTACCTAATTTCAAATTACAAACAATTTCACCCTGGCTAAATTTGATCAAGATCATTGGCCTTTCCAATAAAAGAATCAGTTACTACAAAAAAGGGGATATTAAATTTGCCGGTCAATAAGAAAATTGATATTATTATTTCAAATAAAATACTTCTCAATTACAGAGATTAATTCTCTTATCGAGAAAGGTTTTGAAATATAATCGTTACAACCCGCCTTTAGGATTTCTTCCTTTTCATATTCAAAAGCATCAGCAGTCTGGGCAATAATTGGAATGTAAATTCTATGGCAAAACAATTATTAGTTGTAATAATATTCAATTGTTTAAAGTAATTATAGCTGTTATTAAGTTTGATCGATCGTGATAGCTAAGTAAATATATAAATTTTATATGAATTTCTATAAGTAAATCTGTTGTTTTTATACTGGGAAATTAATTTTTTAAATGTAGTTCAAATCAAACACTCTATAATTGGGTACTCTTGCAAAAAATTGTTTAATTCATTCCAACTGTATATAGGTAGCTTTGTTTAAAATGAACACTTTTGTAAAAATTGAACCGTAATGTTGAGAAGAAATCAACAAAGGCATATATGAGCTTAATATGAAAAACTACCTAAAATTTTGCCGCAAAACGGAATGATTGTCCGTTTATTCCCGGAATCTTTGTCCGCCAATCTCCGGAATGACTGTCCGTTTATTCCCGGAATACGCAAAATTTTGTCTTAAAAGAAATTTAAAATATCAATTTATCATGTTGTTTATTCCATCAAAAATACCTATTATTAGGGTCACATAAAATTTCTTTTGAAGATTATTACAAACAGCAATGCAGTTTACAAAAAAGCAATGCTACATTGGAAAATAAAATCTGGTTTGGGGTCGGCAAAGATGTAAATGTGAAAACAGTTAATGCCAGGATACACCTGATACAGGAACAAATAAAAGAATTGCCGCCATTTTTACAAAAGTAGCCATTACAGGAGAATTAATTTGAAATACCTGGAGGAAATAGAATGGAAGAGATTATAATTAATGCAACTTACGATACTCCTAAAATCATTTGTAGTTTAGATGGAACAGTTTCTATTATTGGGAGGTTTTTGACAGAAGACCCAGTTATTTTCTATAAACCAATCCAGGATTGGGTTACACAAATCAAAGTCGAAAACCTATTAATAATTATCCGACTTGAATATTTGAACACAAGTAGTTCGATGCAAGTTTATAACTTATTAGAACTTGCAAAAAAGAACCCATGGAAAAAGACCGTTCTGGTAAAATGGTTCTATGACATGAACGATGAAGATGGATGTGAACTTGGAAAAGAATTTGAATCCATGTTAGGATTGCCATTTGAATTTTACAACTTTCTTGACCTGTAAAAGTTTCGGGTGGATAAACAGGGAGAATAACAGCTTATTTTAATTTATTATTATAAAGATAGTTTAATTTAAAAAGAATGGTTTCCATCTATTTACTTATGCTTACTCATTTTTTAACTTATGGTAAACAAATTGGCAGAAATGGAGGATAAACTTGCAGCTTTCGGGCGATTGCTCAATATTATGGACGAACTGAGGGAAAAATGCCCCTGGGACAAAATCCAGACATTCGAAACCATTCGGAACCTTACGATAGAAGAAGTATACGAGCTGGCTGATGCAATCATTGAAAAGGACACGCCCGAAATAAAAAAAGAGCTTGGCGATCTTGCATTGCACCTGGTTTTCTATTCAAAAATTGCTTCAGAAACAAATGAATTTGATATTGCAGATGTTTTGAATTCAATTTGCGACAAACTTATTTTCCGGCATCCTCATGTATTTGGTGATATAAATGTAAAAGACGACACCGAAGTTAAGCACAATTGGGAAGAACTGAAATTGCGCGAGGGAAACCGGTCTACACTTGCCGGAGTCCCGCACTCACTTCCGGCATTAATAAAAGCCAACCGCATACAGGAAAAGGTCCGGGCTGTTGGTTTCGACTGGGACGATCCTTCGCAGGTGTGGGATAAAGTTGATGAGGAATTAAATGAGCTGAAAGTTGAAATTAAAAATAATAACCAGGATAATCTCGAAGCTGAATTTGGCGATTTGCTCTTTTCGGTTGTTAATGCTGCCCGTTTGCATAGTATCGATCCGGAAACTGCGCTGGAAAGGACAAACAGAAAATTTATCAAACGGTTTAAATTTCTCGAGGCTCAGGCAATTTCAAATGGCCGGAAACTTAAAGAAATGAACCTTGACGAAATGAATGAGATTTGGGAAAAAGCAAAGGAATTTGACTAATTCCAAAATTCAAATTTCAAATTTTCAAATTTCTTGAGATTTTTAATGCAATGACATTCATTCAGTCAATTCTATTTAAATTATCCAACCAAAAGCTTAAGCATAAAAAATGGTTACAAGCAAACCGATTGCATGAAAATAAATTTAACCTTTCTGCTTATAATTATATTTTGCTTATCAGCAACTCCGCAAAAATGGACAAATTATAATGTTGTCAATACTTCTACACAATTAGGCAATAATACAGTCTTATCCATTGCTTCAGATAACCAGGGCAATATTTGGTTTGGAACAGAAGGCGGTGTAACGGAATTTGATAATGTTAATTGGAAAACCTATACTTCAGCCAATGGTTTGGCCAATAATGCTGTCTATTCTATTGCAATAGATTCTATGGGTAATAAATGGTTTGCCACCTGGGGAGGTGGTGTATCAGAATTTGATGGCATCCATTGGACAACCTATAATTCTACCAATGGTCTGGTAAATAATGATGTCCATGCCGTTGTAATTGATGCCCGTGGAAATAAATGGTTTGGCACTTATGGCGGAGTGTCAGAATTTGATGGTACAAAATGGGCTACTTATACAAGGAGCAACGGTTTGGTATGTGATACAGTTTATGCTATATCTATAGATTCTAAAGGAAATAAATGGTTTGGTACTGCAAAAGGAGTATCGGAATTTGATGGAAATAACTGGACTACATATAATACAACCAGCGGTTTGGCTAATAACGCTGTTGTAACTGTTGCTATAGATTCTCAGGACAACATATGGTTTGGTACCTGGGGAGGCGGGGTTTCAATATTTGACGGCAAAAACTGGAAAACTATTACTACAACCAGTGGCTTGATAAGTAATCTTGTACGGGCAATTTCTTTTGACCCTCAGGGCAATAAATGGTTTGGAACTGATAATGGTGTTTCAAAATTTGATGGGACGAATTGGACAAACTACAATACTAAAAATGGTTTGGCAGGAAATTATGTCCGGGCTATTTCCTTTGACAAACAGGGTAATGTCTGGTTTGGGATATATGGTTACGGGGTTTCAGAATATGATGGTAAACATTGGGTTACATACAATACAAACGGATTGATAAGTAATTCAGTTAATACAATTGCCATTGATGCCCAAAACAATAAATGGTTTGGAACCGCCCTCGGTGTATCAAAATTTGATGGTATAAATTGGACTAATTACACAACATCCAACGGATTGGTTAACAATAATGTCAATTCAATAACCATAGATATGCAGAACAAAATATGGTTTGGAACTTCTAAAGGGATATCGGGATTCAATGGCACAAGCTGGAACACATACGATACATTCGTTAATTGTTCCGTTATTGCCATAGATGCGCAAGGAAATAAATGGTTAGGTGTTGGCGATGCAGTTGGAGGTGTTATAGAAATTAGCGGATCTCAGTATTCATTTTATTCTGCACCTAATGAACTGGTTGATAATTCGGTTTTTTCAATTGTCTTCGATGCCATAGGAAATAAATGGTTTGGCACAAGTTTTGGCGTATCTGAATTCGATGGCTCAAATTGGCCGTACTATACCTTGGCCAATGGGTTGGCTGGTGATTCGGTTTTTTCTATAGCTATTGACAAACAGGGCAATAAATGGTTTGGAACCTGCAACTGGCGTTTCAGAATTTGATGGAAGTAAATGGATTAATTACACTACTTCTGACGGCCTGGTTAATAACTGGGTAAATGCAATTGCAATAGATGCCAATGGCAACAAATGGTTTGGTACTATTGGCGGTGTATCGAGATTCGATGGCATCAATTGGACTAATTACACTACAACAAATGGACTGGCTGAGAATTATGTTATTACAATTTCAATTGATGCCGTTGGCAATATTTGGTTTGGAACCACTGGCGGTGTTTCAAAACTCGAAGATGAACCAACCGGAATAACCGATCCAATGGTTAATAATAAATCCGGCGATGGGTTAACTATCTATCCAAATCCTTCAATAAACGAAACAATTATCCTATTTCCCTGCCCTGGCATTTATACTCTAACTATTATCAACATGTCTGGTAAAATAATAAAACAGTTTTTAAATATACCTGATGAAAAAATAATTATCAAAACTAAGGATTTGGATGCGGGGGTTTATTTATTGTCATTAAAAAATATTACCAACGGCAATATTTATAAAGGGAAAATGGCAACAATTAAATAAGCCAAAAATACTATAATTTAATTTTTCTTGTTACAATTGATGAAGCCCTGAAAATACCCAAAGCACCATTTGAAATATTTCCGGTCGGGAATACCGGTGGCACATCGAAGGGCTGCTCCTGATAACCCATATAAGATAATAAATTTAAATAGTACTGAAATACATCCCTTGTAATAGATTGTTCTTCAATTTTAAGCGAGTCTGACTGGCTATGTATTAAATTTAATGAAGTATCTTTCCCATTTAATTTGGAATGACCGTCTATTACGACCAACCATTGCAGGCTATCCAATTGAATATTATTTAAAAATATGCAAAGCTTATAGCAATTGGTATCTTTTTGAGTGGAATAAAAACTAAAATCAACTTTATTTGTTTTTGGGTTGTAAGAAACCTCAGTTTTAAGAATAGCAGGTGGAAGTAACGAAGACGATCGATATGTTTCACCTTTGTATTGAATTTGCAGTTTATAAGTTGACCCTGCCTTGCCCTGAAAATTTTCATTGCAATAATTTCCATGCGTTGCGGGTTTTTCACTAAAAACGGTAAAATTGCCAGCATTATCGGTTATTGTTACCAAAGCTCCCGATACACTGTCGGGCGGTGTATTGCTGTAATAATCCTGGGTGCTGTATAGTTTTATATAATTATTACCTTTCACATCGGTGACCAAACCATCCACAATCAGTTTGTCCTCATTTTGCAGATCAATCCTGACTTCCTTTTCACAGCCTATAACCAATATTAATGCAATTACAATTAGAAACGGATGCTTCATTAGAAAATATTTATGTTAAAGTATTAAATTTCAAATATTTGAAAAATATCAAGTCAATAACATTTTTAGTTGCCGGCCACGCGCAAAAAACTTCCCGCAAGCCTGCCGGCGAACCTCCACGCGGAAACTCATGTTCTTCGAACAATATTCATGTCCTTTTGAGTTTGTACCACTGAATTTACAAAAACAAGCATGGAGGTTTCATTATTTTAAAAATTAAAATCATACGAAACCGAAGGCATGATGTAAAAAATAAACATGGCCTTGCTTTGGAACTGAATTAATTGTATCTGCTTTCCAGACCAGCCGGCAACTTTTCCATCGGGAATTGTGAAAGTATAAAAATATGGGTTTTTCGCATTGTAAACATTGTAAACAGCAAACACCCATTTGCCTTTAAACTTTTTTGTATTATAATTTTTATTTTTTAATACAAATGCTATATCCATCCTGTGATAATCAGGCATCCTGTCGGCATTTCGTTTGTCGGGATCGTAATATAAAGTTTTCATGCCTTCGATATTGTACACTCCGCTGGGGAAAGTTACGGCAGCCCCGGTATGGAAATTCCAGTCAGCTGAAAAAACCATTCTGTTGTTCAGATCGTAATTCAGTACGATGGATATGTTGTGGGTTATGTCGTACAGCGGGCTATACGGTTGGTTGTTGTTGATTCCGACAATATGCCTTTTTGCATCCAGATAAGAATATGCAATCCATCCGTTCAAATTTCCTCCTTTTTTTTCTATCAATGCTTCAGCGCCATATGAAAACGCAGTTCCGCTTAAAAGTTCCGTTTCGTAGTAACTATTCCCAAAAAGCGTACCACCGGTTTTCAAGTCAACCTGGTTTTCCATCCATTTATAATAAGCCTCGGCAGTAAACTCAAAAGTATTGTTGGCAAAGCATTTGTCATAGCCTACCGAAACCTGGTTGCCAATTTGCGGCTTTATATGATAGTTGGCCATTACCCATATATCGCTCGGGTTTGTAGCAGTATAACCGGGCACCTGCTGGTAAAACTGGGATGTTTTACAATAATTTAGCTTCAGGATATTATCGGGGTCCAGCATAATGCTCAGGTTCACACGAGGCTCAAAAAGTTTATATTGTTTAATATTCTGAAACCTATTGTAAGAGATCGTATCAATGGCTCCCGATGCCAGGTCGTTTTCGTTGTTATAATGGATTACTTTTCCCGGGCCAAGATAATTATAAACAGTAAACCTGAATCCATAATCGAACTTAAAAATGCCTGATTTTATTATGTGATATGCAAATACAGAATTATTAATTGAATATTGGGAAAATAAATTTGGATCGGAAATTTTAACGAAGCTATGATAGACAGAATCCTCATAGACCGGGGCGCCAAGTTTATTGCCTGATGATGTAAAGCCCCAGTTAAACTCGCTCCGGTATCCGGGAATGTAGCTGAATAATATTTTTGATGAAAACTCTTCTAAAGTGGAAATTCTCTCATTTTTTGAGTTATTCCAATAAAAATTATAGTTATAATTGCTGTAATAATTCGTGAAATTAAACGACAACTTATTATTGAACCAATGATACCATGAGGCAGACAATATTTTATTGCCATATATATTTGAGACCCCTTGTCCCTGGATTACGTTCGAAGCATCCTGGTCAAAAGGCAATGTAAAATTGTCGCTTCCCATATAACCTGTGAAAGTAATTTTATCGTTTTTTCCCAGCATAGTTACTTTGGCATTCAGGTCGTAATAATTAAAGCGGTACTGATTGTAAATATTCGGAAAAAAAGGCTTTAGTATTAAATCTGTATATGACCGTCTGGCGCCAACAACAAATGAAATTTTATTGTTAACTATTGGACCTTGCATTGATAACCTACTAGATAAAAGGCCGATTTCGCCTGAATAACAGTATTTATTATAGTTGCCGTCAATGGTATTTATTTCAAGTAACGACGAAACCCTGCCGCCATATTGAACAGGCAAGCCTCCTTTGTAAATCGTCATATCTTTAATCAAATCGGGGTTAAATACCGAAATAATTCCATAAAGATGAGAAGGATTGAACACATTTGCTCCATCCAGAAGTACCAGATTCTGATCGGAAGAAGAGCCGCGGACATATAAGGCATTATCGCCTTCCACAGCCGGAACAATACCCGGCATCATTTGAACCTTTTTTAATACATCGCCTTCGCCAAACAAAACTGGGATATTTTCAATAGATTTCATGTCAATTTTTTGGATACCTGCAAGTTGTCTTTTTTGCTGTTGATAAGAATTATCCGAAACAGTGACTTCATTAATTTCTATTAATGATTTGGACAATACCATGTCAATTTTCGAATCCAACTCCAATGATATGACCTTACTTTCAGGTTTGTAGCCAATAAACCTGCACTCCACTGTATATTTGCCCGGAGGCAATGAAATAGAATAATTGCCCTGTTCATTTGAAAAACAACCCGTTGTCAATTCCTTAATATATATTATGGCGCCGGGAATCTTTTCAACACTTGCACTATCGCGAATGCAACCTGAGAGGTTAAAATTTTTTTGCGAAAATAAATTCTGAATGTTTATAAAAAAAAGAATAACTAAAATAAAAAACCTTAAATTTATTAACATATTTAGTTAAAATAGCAAATAGCGTATCAACAATTGTACCGTTTTTTTATTGATTTGAAAATTATTAATTAATTGAATAATATTGAATTAAATTCAATTAATAAAAATTTCAATATTTCAAAACACCCGTATGCATCGTCATTTTCCAATCATTTATAAGCCTGGAATAAACTTTGCAAACCCGGCCTTTCCAGTGGATACTTTTGCCATTTTTATCAATCCATAGTGTGTCAATATCCACAACAGCAAAAGCGCCGTCTTTTTCGGCAGAAACAACAATCTTTTTTATTTCACGCTTGTTGTGTGCCAATTTAAAATTTTCGAATAATTCCTGCCAGCTTTTTCCCCACCTCAATTTTTCAAACTTACCTAAAACCAATTCCCATTCCATTGGATCATGAGATACAGAAGTTTTTGGCCAGGGCCAGACCATATCCGGATGAAATATTGAAACCAACAAATTGACGTCCTGAGTATCCCAGGCTTTTGTTTCCCGGTCAACTATTTCAACTATTTCCAGTTCTTCTTTTGTCATTTTACAAAGTTTTCAATTTAAAAATTGAAAATAAAAGCTATATTTCCTTATTGTTAAGACTGCCTTGAAATTGTTTTTAATTTAAACAATTTTTTGAACCCGAATGCAAATTATTTTGTTTTAAAAAGCAATATTCAATAAATAAAGTTCTTAAAAAACTGAAAATACTTATTGACAGACAAAACCTAAAACGTAAATTTACTAAACTTAATTTTTATCCTGGTTCAAATAGTTAAACTTAAAACATTGTATGAATATGGAAAATAATGATCCTGTCGGTTGGAAAAAACTTACTTCAGGTTATCCCTGGTTTGGAAGCGAAGGAAGATTCCCTTTGCCGGCATATTCTGAATTTATGCCTTCTCCAAAAGTCGGGTTAAGCCCCTATGGAGATTTAGACAAATTCTTGTTCAACGATGATGATCCTTATGGCTGGAATGTTTCGGAACTGGAAGAAGAAGGTGAATTAAAGCCAGGCATGGAACATATTGGCAGGCAGGTAATGCATTATTTGTCAAAATTGGGAAAAGGCGAAACAGAGTATCATATTTCAGGACACGGAGGCCATAATTTAAAGGACAATCCTTACTGGCCGGATGAATTATCAAAATATGCAGGCAAATTGGAGCATGAACGTTATGTTGTGTTCCTTCCATTTGCACTTTCGCGTACACAGGACGATAAAGGACGCGTACGCTGGACTTTGTTTGGCGGAAGCGAGCAGCCTGGAACGTGTTTTCTGGAATAGTTTTAAATCTTCTCCTGATCAGGATATCCCGGAAAAAGAATCGCTTTCATTTATTATACGGATTTTAGCAAATGCTTATGGCGAAAAAGTTGAAGGACAGAAACAACTGGTGGAAGCTGGTTTTAGAATTTTACCTCATGACACTTCAATTAATCTGCCTTCCTGGACAAAACCATTTGTTATAAATCAAGAGACATTTTTCGAAAATATCAAATATCTTATAACCTTTAAACCATTTGGACAGTTGCCAGAAAAAGTAAAATCACACTACATTGAGGGGAAATTAGCTTTATTGCCTTTTCCGGGAAGCCTTGTTTTCTGGGGAATGCCAACCTATCAAAAGCTCAGCAAAAACCTACCTTTGGCGATGCAGATACCATTGTTAAAATTAATTGCACGACATTCAGGCCATGGTGGAATCCGGGTGCCGCAGGCAGGTTGGCTTCACGAACCACATCCAAATGGAAACGGAAAACAAATTGAAATTCATAAAGAACTGGTAAACGACACATATCATCGCACGCACCGCTGGCAACGTATACACAGGCACGAGGACGAATTGCTTCAGCAACCTCGTTTGGCACGTTTAATAAAAGTTTTTTTCAGTACCGATCTTGAAACAATGGGCCTTTATGATAAGCCAATGGCAAGGAATTGCCAGCTTTGGACGAACGAATTCGATTTGATAATTGATGGCCCAAAAGCAAAACGTGCAGATATAGTGAAAGCGGAAACCGAATTGGCAAAAGGTGGATTATTTGGATACAGGTTTTTATTCCCGCCTATGTGTGTTGGCCGTCATGAAGTATTTTGGCACAGACCGATGGTGGCATATCTTTCGAAACAAACCAATGAATTTGAAATGCTAACTGAATCATTATTGGGTTATATGACTGCTTACGATAATGAAAATGTCGAAATTGCAAAACCAATTGAACTCTGGCCGCGATTGCTTCAAAGACCCATATATTTGAAATCATTACATTTCTTCGATAGCAGGCACGATCATTATGCCAACCAGACTGCAATGAATATTATGAACCTGTTTGATACCTGGCAAATGGAAGGCCAAAAACCTTTGGCAAGATTTTATGCCCGGCATTTAATAAGGATCGCAAAACACGAAACACTGGAACAATGGCTGGATAGTTTTGCAGAAAAGGCAAAAGATTTGGAATCAGCAAAACTTTTAAGAAAGGAAATTGAAAATATTATTGAACCGATTGATAAACCTCTTGAACTTCCAGATCCAATCACATATTCAACTACTGCTGTCAGGTCATTTGAGGAAGCCTGGTGGAATGATATTCACTATTTGGCGCACGGTCAATTTATAAATAAAGACAATGCAGATTGTGTGCAGGATGAAATTACATTGAGCAAAGTACCTCACAAGCACCGTGATCTGGAACAATTGGGCGATTATTTGATAAATCGCCATCGCGAAGCAATTGCAAAAGCGGGAATGGAAGGTAAGGCATTTTGCGGGGAACTACCATTCGAATGGCGAACTGATTTTAGTTTTGATGTTTTTGGCGGTTGGCGCCGAAACCAGGAAAAACATACTTATGAGCGAAATATATTGGTTGTGATTCCGGGCAAGAACAGGAACGAAGCAGTTGTAATGGGCGATCATTACGATACAGCTTATATGGAAGATATTTACGAAGTTGAGAGAGGTGGTTCAGGTGCACGAATTTCCGCAAATGGGGCCGATGACAATTATTCAGCAACATCAACTCTTTTGCAGGCTGCGCTAGTATTTCTTCAATTATCGAAAGAAGATAAACTGGAACGTGATGTCTGGTTAATACATTTAACCGGTGAAGAATTTCCTTCTGACTGCCTGGGTGCACGTAATTTCTGCCAGGCATTAATAGAGCGGACATTGAAACTAAGGTTGGATAAAGATCAAAGTATTGAGTTGTCGAATACTAAAATTGTTGGCGCTTTTGTAATGGATATGATTGGCCATAACAAAGACATTGACCAGGATATATTTCAGATTTCTCCGGGCAAAAGTGTACAATCTTTAAAAATTGCACATGAAGCACACATTGCAAACCTGCTTTGGAATACTAAGAGCCATAAATGGAACAAAAGCAATGAACGCCAACATCTAAGCCGTGGAAAGCGTATAAGTGAAGGACAACAAATCCCTGAAATTGCAAAACATCTCTCCTTATTTGGTGAAGTACGTACACACTTTGATCCGCATAGTTCGATTTATAATACCGATGGCCAGATTTTTTCGGATATTGGCGCACCAATTGTATTGTTCATGGAAAATTATGACCTGCACCGTACTGGTTATCATGATACACATGACACAATGGAAAACCTCGACCTGGATTATGGTGCTGCCATTGCTGCCATTTGTATTGAAGCAGCAGCAAGGGTGGCAACAAAAAAAAGATTTTAACTAATCTATTATTTTTTAACATAGCAATAAAAAAATTTCATCGTTGTATTTCATAATTTATTCGAAAATATTTAAGATAAACGTATAATAATCTTATAGTTGATTCTCATGAACCCTGGAGGGCTCACCGAAAGTAAATATCCATGTAATACTTGCTTCGCAGAACCCTTCGGGGTTCATATCCTTGTTGTGAACGATAGTGCATGGATGTTTTATGTGAAATGATTTAATGCTGGATTTCCAGTAGTATCATATTATGCAGAAAATTTGTGACACCGATAAAAAAAGATTGTTTAATTCTTGACCTGTTAGCGCAGTATTCATCATTATAAAAATATTTCTTATGAAAGTATTTATATTGGCGATAATTTGTTCTGTTCTGTCTTATCCATTATTTGGTCAGGACTACACAGGATACATTCTGAACAGGAATACAAAGCTTCCCGTTGAATACGTTAACATTGGAATAGTTGGAAAAAATATTGGCACTGTTTGTGACAATATAGGAAAGTATTTTATAACGATAGATAATCAATTTGACAATGATACATTATTGATTTCATGCATTGGATATAACCCATTTTCGGTTAAAGTTTCGGACTATAAAAAACTTGAAGCCAAAAATATTTATTTAGATGAAAAATTATTCGAAATTAAAGAAGTTGTTGTTCGCCCTAAAGTTTATAAACAGGAAATACTGGGTGTCACAGCAAAATCAAAATCATTTAGGGCCGGATTCAAGGAAAACAAGCTGGGATATGAATGTGGAATTCTGATGAAGGTTAAAAAATCTGCCATTCTTGAAAATGTAAACATGAACTTTGCGGAATGTACTTACGATACAATTTTTTACAGGCTAAATATTTATAAAGTCATTGGAAAGATGAAGTTTGAAAATATTTTACAGAAAGCGATCTATATAAAACTTTCGAAAGATCAAGTTAATGGGAAAGTAGTCATCGACCTGAACCCTTATAATATAATTGCTCATGGAGATTTATTAATTACATTGGAGCATGTGAAAAATTTAGGCAATGGATACCTGTATTTTTGCGCAGGAATGTCGGGTCGGACTTATTACAGAAAAACAAGCCAGGGAGCATGGGAGACAGTGCCGGTCGGAGTTAGCATAAGTGTGGAAGCAAAAGTGGAAAAATAGGCAGGTGTTCTCTATTTTTCAAATTTGTAGTTAAAAGAAACCATCCTCAGCCTTGACATTTGAGGCATCCTCAATTATTTTGTCAACACAGATTATTTTGCAACAATAATTTTTCCCATATATAATTTCCCATTCATACTGTTCATTAATGAAAGAAAATATATGCCTTTGGTTAAATTTTCAGTTTTAATGATTGTTTGAGTGTCTTTTATGTAGTTGTATTGGGAAATAATTTTACCACTAATATCCGTTATAGTTAGACTATAGGTTCCTGGTCCTGGCAATTTAAGTGTTGTTTCACTTATAGATGGATTTGGAAAAGTTGAGATTGACCCAATAGTTTTCTCAATATTACAAATTGGTATACCCGTGACAAAAGTTCCAAAAACACTTATGCCGTTGGTTGTTGCAAACCAAAAATTACTTTGTTTGTCTATTGAAATAGAATTAACAAAATTGCCTACCAACCCATTATTGGTAGAAGCACTTGTATATGAACTCCAGTTCTTGCCGTCGAATTTTGCTACCCCACCTTGTGTCCCTGCCCAAACATTATTACCTGCATCAATTGCAATAGCCTGGACATAATCACTTACTAAACGGTTAACATCGTAGTCGTAGGTAGTCCATTTTTTACCATCAAATTTTGAAATGCCTGCTGAAAGGGTGCCAAACCAAACATTATTATTGCCATCAATTGCCACAGCATCTACCAGGTAATATGCCAATGGACTGGTAGCTGGTATATAAGAAAGGAAATTAGTGCCGTTAAAATTTGACACACCATTTGCAGTAGCCAGCCAAATATTATTTGATGATTTATTTGCGATAGCCAATATAGAATTATCTGCTAATCCATTATCGAAAGTATATGTTGTCCAGTTCACGCCATCATATTTTTGTAATCCACCACCTTGTGTCCCAATCCAAATATTATTTTCATTGTCAACAGATAAAGACTGAATATAATTATTTGCCAAACCATTCTCAGTGGTAAATGTTTTCCAGTTGTTACCATCAAATTCTAATAACCCATCCGATGTCCCAGCCCAAATATTATTTTGAGCATCCGAAACAATTGCAAACACATTTTCATTGGACATGCCATTAGTAGCATTGTATGTTGTCCAGTACGAACCATCAAATTTCAGTATCCCGTGATAAGTGCCAAACCACTTATTTTCAAAACCATCTATTACAATAGTATTTACCCTTCTGTCAACAGGATAGCTAAGCCAACTATTTCCATTGTATTTTGCTGCTCCTGCAAACTTAGAGCCAAACCAAACATCTCCGTTTTTTGCAATTGCTATGGAAAGGATTGTATCTTTAACAATATTAACATTTGGAAGAAAATTGGATGTATACCCCATATTATTTGGCAGTAACTCCGAAATACCACCATTTGTCCCAACCCAAACATTTTCTTGTTGGTCAATATTTATTACATTAACATGATTATTTACCAATCCCAATGTATCGTTAAACTTGCGCCAATATATAACAGTATCGGTAATAACTATTTCATTTTTAATAGTATCATGAAAGCGAATTGTATCAAATTCAAGACCTGCGGGATTGAATTCCGATGCCCCTTTGTTGGTGCCAAACCACTTATTGCCATTGCGATCAATAGCAATTGAATTTACAGTATCACTTAACAACCCGTCAGTTCGGGTATAATTAACCCAATTTGTACCATCAAATTGATAAATACCATTTTTTGTGGCAATCCATTTGTTATTCACTGAATCAACAGCTAAAGAAAATACTCCTTTTTTTAATTCATTATTCGTATAAGTTGTCCATATTATATCGTCATATTTTGATAATCCTAAGTTTGTACCTATCCATTTAACACCTTTAGAATCTATTGCAATTGTATAAACAGAATCGCAAATTAATCCGTCTAAAGTGCTAAAGGTTGTCCACGTAATTCCATCAAATTTTGACATTCCATTTCTTGTACCAAACCATTTATTTCCAGATGAATCAATTGTTACAGAATAAACTGTATCACTGGCGAGCCCATTTTTTCTCGCATAATTAGTCCAAATACCATTAAATTTTGAAACTCCTTCATTGGTAGCAAACCATATTGTTCCGTCCTTATCAGTAGCAATTCCATTGACATGGTTATCGCAAATAGAAATGTTTAATCTCGTAAATGAAGTCCAATTTATAGCAGAAAGCGCTTTGGTTGTGAAAGTTGTAACTAAAGCAAATAGTAAAAGTATTTTTATTTTCATGTATATTATAAATTTAATATTTGTCAAATATCGTAAAAATAAGGCTTAGCACAAAAATTAATATTCTTGTCTTCATATTCTAATATTTTTTCGACTTTTCGACCAACCTTTTCATTCATTTAATATTAACAATACTAAATTGGCATAATATCGTAATATTCCCAATTTCCATGAAAGATTATTCCATCCTGATACTTTTTGTATTGTCTTTTTCAATAGTTTTATCGAAGCAAATTTAAAATTTATCTGGCTGTTAAAATTTTAAGATAAATTTTAACAGCTGAAATACAAGTTTTTTTTAGGTTTGAAAAATTTGACTGAAATAAAATGAAAAAATTAACCATCCTATTGAGCTGCATTTTACAGGTAGTGGTATTTGCACAAATCAATCCTTCGAATTACAAAATTGTAAATAAAATCCACCTCGAAGGCGATACCGGTTGGGATTATCTGGCAGCTGACGATGTGTCCGGGCACTTGTTCGTCTCGCATGGAACTATGGTGCAGGTTGTTGATATGGCAAAAGGCGTACTGGTTGCCACAATCCCCGGCACGAATGGGGTTCACGGCATTGCAATAGCACAAAGCCTGAATAAAGGATATATTAGTTGTGGCAGGGATTCGTCTGTGACGGTTTTTGATTTAAAAACTTTTGCAACTATTGGTAAAATACAAGTTACCGGCCAAAACCCCGATGCAATCCTTTACGAACCATTGTACAAAAGAACTTTAACATTTAACGGTGGAAGTTCAAATGCAACAGTAATAGATGCAACTACCGATAAAGTAATTGAAACTATTAAACTTGAAGGGAAACCTGAATTTTCGGTAACCGATGGAAATGGGAATATATATGTAAACATTGAAGATAAAAGTAAAATCGACTTGATAAATGCCAAAACATTGCAAGTTGAAATAAGCTGGCCTATTGCCCCAGGTGAAGAAGCTAGTGGTTTAGCAATAGATATTGAAAATAATTTTTTGTTTGCAGTTTGCGAAAACAAATTGATGATAGTCCTCGATGTTTTAAAAGGAAAAGTAGTAGCTTCATTGCCAATCGGAGAACATGTCGATGGCGCCGCTTTTGATCCAATCCTGAAATATGCCTACAGCTCGAATGGAGAAGGAACATTAACAGTGGTCAAAGAAGAAAACAAAAATAGTTTTAAGGTTTTGGAAAATTTCGTTACCCAAAAAGGGGCCAGGACTATAACAATTGATAAGAAAACACACCATATTTATTTACCAACTGCAGAATTCGAGACCGGCTCCGGCAGCAACAACAGATAACCCCAGGCCACGACCAAATATTAAACCCGGATCGTTTGTAATACTGGATATAGCTCCTGCAAAATAAATATTGCCTGCTTCTAAAATTCATTTTTAATGAAAAAATACTCTAAATAGGATTTCATTTAGAAGTTATTTGGGGATTACAAAGAATTTTAACACAGAGTATAATTCGTGTATTATTTGAAAATTTATTGAAATAATATGTTAAAAGCTACTTTTAATATTCAAGATATTGAAAGTGCACAGAGAGCACTGAGCGAAAAATCGCTTGCGATTTTTCAAATCGCTGTGGCCTCTGTACCCTCTTTTTTTTCAAAAGCTCAATCAAAGCTTATGGTTTAAATGTATGGTTAAGGTAAATTAAAAGGATGTTTATTTCTCTGTGTTGAATTTTTTAAGAATTCCAAAACAGTCTCTAAGAAGTGGACTTTTTAGAAACATTACTTTTTCATCGATTATTGTCAGCTTTTATTAGGGTTTTAAACCTTATATTTGTCTTTTAAAAAATCGAAAATATGCTTAAAATTAAACATACCTGGTCATTCCTAAGAAAGACTGTTTTAATTATCTTTTTGTTTTTCGTTCCGGCAATTTTCAATTGTAATCTGCTTTATTCACAGGTATATCTTGACCCAACAGCAACAACAGACGACCGTGTAAATGATTTGCTGGGCAGGATGACATTGGGTGAAAAAATAGGCCAGATGTTGCAGGATGAAAGGCCCGCAGCCAATATCGATTCATTGGTTAAGAATTCTTTTTTAGGTTCGGTTCTAAGCGGAGGTGGAAGCACTCCGGCTGATAATTCTCCAAGCGGATGGGTTACTATGTACAACGAACTTCAAACAGCTGCCATGTCAACAAGGCTCAAAATACCAATAGTTTATGGTATCGATGCAGTTCATGGGCACAACAATGCTTATGGTGCTGTAATATTTCCCCATAATATCGGTATGGGTTGCACCCGCGATTCAGACCTCATCACACTTTGTACAAGAATTACTGCAATGGAAGTCAGGGCTACAGGTTTAAACTGGACTTTCAGCCCTTGTATTGCCGTTCCCCGCGATATAAGATGGGGCAGGACTTATGAAGGGTTTGGCGAAACCCCCGAACTTCAGAAAACAATGGCTTATGCCGCTGTCAAAGGGTACCAGGGCGATTCGCTTGGAACACCTTACAGAATCCTGGCATGTTCTAAACATTATGTTGGCGATGGAGGCACAACGGGTGGGGTAAACGCGGGGAATACGGAAATTTCCGAGCAGGAATTACGTGCTATCCATCTGCCTGGTTACATAAGGGCTATAGATGCCGGCGTAGGTTCCGTGATGGTTTCGTACAGTAGCTGGAATAACATTCCCTGTCACAGAAATAAATATTTAATTACCAATGTATTGAAAAACGAGTTGGGCTTTAAAGGATTTGTTGTATCTGACTGGGATGGCGTGAATGGCATTGCAAATAATTTAATATCTTCAGTCGATTCGGGTATTAATGCCGGTATCGATATGCTTATGGAACCTGATAATTCCGGCCAGGTTATTGCAGACATTAAAACGCTTGTCAGTGAAGGCAAAATATCCAATGACAGGATTGATGATGCCGTAAAAAGAATTTTAACCGTGAAATTCAGGTTGGGATTGTTCGAACATCCTTATGCAGACCTTTCTTTGGTAGATAGTTTTGGAAATGATTACCACAGGGCTGTTGCAAGAAGGGCAGTGCGTGAATCGCAGGTATTGCTGACGAATAAAAACAATATTATCCCGCTCTCAAAATCTGCAGTAATTCTTGTGGCAGGTTCGAAAGCCAACGATATTGGCTCACAATGCGGCGGGTGGACTTTAACATGGCAGGGTCAAACCGGTAATGTAATCCCTGGCACATCTATTCTCGATGCAATAAATAATGTTTGCGAAAGCGAAAATGTTATTTATTCGGCAGATGGTTCATCTACCGGTAAGGCCGATGTTGCCGTAGTGGTAGTCGGCGAAACACCTTATGCTGAAGGATATGGGGATAACACAGTTCTTGGTTTGGGTTCAGACGATTTAAACGTCATTAACAATGTTAAAAAATTGAACATTCCTTACGTCGTAATTCTTTTAAGCGGCCGTCCTTTAATGGTAGAAAATATAATTGACGAAGCTGATGCTTTTATTGCTGCATGGCTTCCTGGAACAGAAGCTGAAGGCATTACCGATGTATTATTTGGTAATTATGCTTTTACCGGCAAACTATCCCATACCTGGCCAACTTCAATTTCACAAGTTCCAATCAATTATGGCGACAGTCCATACAATCCGCTTTTCCCTTACGGTTATGGCTTATCCTCAACAGTTCCGGTCATAACAACCAATTTAAATTCTACTTTAGAAGTTTTTCCTAACCCTGCTGATAAAATAATCAATATTGAGTATAAAGAATTGTTGAATCAACCCGTAATTTTAAATGTTTATAATTCAAATAGCGAAGCCATCATATCAAAACAAATTGTATCTTCTAACACCCAAATTAATATCAATAACCTGTCGTCCGGAGTTTATTATTTAAAAA
>CAVSGB010000311.1:0-3393 GCA_963726845.1 uncultured Bacteroidota bacterium
GGATCGCCAGCACGTCCCAGATGATCGCACGACCCTCCGACTTGGCGGAGTTTCTCTCCACCGTGGCCGGTCCATACGAGGGAGTGCGGCGGCCGGTCAGGAGCTGCCGAAGCTTGGAAATCGGGGTGTTCATGCGTGGGCGAGCTCCGGATCGAGTTCGTCGGTGCCGACGTTTTTGACGCTGTCGAAGAGGGCGGCCGGCGAATCGCAGGCCGAGTGGGCGAAGAGTTCGGCGTTGTCGGTGGTGTAGCAGCGGAGCGTGCCGCCGCCCTGCGCGGGGGTTGACAGAATCATAAGGATAATTTGAGCAATTCCTGCAGAATGTATTCCGTTGAGTAAGCCGCAATAGATTAGAAATTCAGAAATAAAACCATTAAATGGAGGAATCCCACCTATGGCAATAGCTCCGATTAGAAATATCACAGCCGTATGGGGCATTACTTTTACCAATCCGCCTAATTTGTCCATATCGCGGGTATGTGTTTGCTGATATACCGAACCTGCCGAATAAAACAATACTGATTTAAATAAAGAATGATTTAGGACGTGCAACAAAGCCCCTCCAAAGCCGAGAAAGTAAAGCAAACTCTGGCCTTCTCCTATACCAATTAAACCCAGTCCAATCCCGATACCGATAATACCTATATTTTCAATCGTACAATAGGCTAACATCTTCTTGAAATCCCTATGTACAGCGGCATTAATAATACCGAACAACCCTGTCAGTAAAGACAATGTCAAAACAATCTCTCCTAATATTACATAATCTGCTTTTAAAAAAGATATTACCCGGAATATACCATAAATACCCATTTTAACGATTACCCCCGACATTACCCCTGAAACATGCGAAGGAGCTGCCGGATGGGCTTTGGGCAACCAAGTATGCAATCCTATGAACCCTGCTTTCAAACCAAATCCGATGAAAAAAACGATGAATAGCCAGATATTTATATTAGAACCAAAAAACATTCCAATACCTTTAAAATCGAATGTACCTGTTTTAAAATATACCCAGATAAATGCAACCGTAAGAAAGATAACGCTCAGGTGCATTTGTACCATATAATTTATCCCTGCTTTAAGCACCTGGGGATCTGAGTGGTCGAATAAAACCAATAACATTGACGACAATGACATTATTTCCCACACTATTAAAAAAGCAATGCTATTTTGAACCATACAAACCCATAGCATTGAGCATTGGAATAGAATAAACAATGCCCAATGCATAGTATTTATTGAGTTTTCTGATTTATATGCTTTCAGGTATCCAATTCCATATATTGTGCCAGTGCTGGTTATAAAGTTAATAATAAGCATAAACCAAGCCGAAAGGGCGTCAATTCTAAAAGGTACATTCCCGATAAAAGGGCCTCCATTGACATTAAATTCCAATCCATTGGCTGTAATGCCTTTAATTGCTAATAAACTGGTGATAATAGCAATTATAACTGTAAATATTGAAGCCAAATAGGGTTTTAAACTGTTGGGAATAAAAATTAACGCAGTAATACCTGCAATTAAAACTAAAATATGAATTTTAAAAAGAAAACCAATAAATTCAAACCCTTCAGGCCCCATTACATCTATAATTTTCACCTATAATTGACCATAAAAATAAAAGTGCAAATTTATCTTAGTTTGACATAGAATATTCAAATACTATATTGTTTTTATTTAAAATATTCATTAAAAATCATAACTCTTTAAATTTCTTATGTTTTAAGGTGTCCAGGTAGAAATTAATTATTAAATTTCGGCTTGCTTTGAATTTTACTTCGATTTTAAATGCAAAATTGTAGAATGAGAAAAAGCATTTTAACGACAATCTTAATTCTCTTATATATTTCTGCGGATTTAGCCGCACAGACTGAAACATACAGGTTTTTGCATATTACTTTAAAAGATGGTTTGCCAAATGACCTGGTATTTTCTATAATTCAAACAAAAGATGGTTTTATTTGGTTTGGGACTAATAACGGCCTTGCACGTTACGATGGCTATTCTTTTAAAGTATTCCAACCCGATCCTGACAACCCAAATTCTATCGGGCATAAATCGGTATTTGAATTATTAGAAACTAATGACGGGAAAATCTGGTTGATATTTCAATCGAATGATATCGATTTGTTCGATCCATCTACAGAAACTTTCAAACATTTTAGGGGTGAACCAAAAGACCTGACAACGCCTGCAAGAAATTCCAATTTCAAAGCATTTAAAGATTCGAATGGCAATGTTTGGTTTTGTTCGAATTTTGGGATTTCGATGTTCGACAATAATAAAAACGAATTTACAAGATACTTGCATAGCTATGAAAATGAAGCAACTTTATCAAATTCGAAAGTCTATGATATTGCCGAAGATGCGGGCCATAATTTCTGGATTGCAACAGAAAAAGGTGTTTCATATATTGATGCAGCAACGGGAAATGTACAAAGGTTTAATAAGCTTCTTGGAAAAAGTTCTATTATTGATTCACTGGCAATAAGCCAGGTTTTACCTGACAGAGATGGGTTGATTTGGATTTGCACTTATGAAAAAGGGATTTTTAAATATGATCCGGCCAAAAATCAATTGTCACAATATTATGAAAATTATGGCCAAAACAATAGTTTATTACCTCCGGGCACAATTAATTACGCCTATGAAACTAAAAATGGGGATATTTTTTTTCTTTCTCGAAAACCTACAACTTCTTTAATAAAACTTTCAAAAAAGATAAGCGCGCTGGAATTTTTCAGGATATTCCAATATCGAATAATATCTCAGCCGAGTTTTTTAATTGTAAAGAAGACTTTAACAATAATTTCTGGATAAGCTCCTCGATTGGTTTGATAGAATTTGATAAAAAGAGAAATTCAATTATTCGATATTTAAACAATCCTTTTAACAAGTCAGGAATTAGTGGGAACCAGTCAAGGGATATTTTTATTGATAGAAATGATGTGCTTTGGGTAAGCATTTTTAAGACTGGAATTGACAAGATAGATTTATTGCAAAAAAAGTTTACATGGTTTGTTCAAAATCCAAATTCGGGCATTAATACTTTAAGCGATAATAACATTTTATCGGTAATTGAAGACAGTAAAGGCAATGTCTGGATCGGGACAATGGGTGCTGGTGTTACAAAGTATCTGACAAAGGAAAATCGTTTTATACAGTACAAAGTAAATGCAAATGACGATACTAAATTGTCGTTCATGTCTACAAGTGCACTATGCGAAGACATATTTGGTGACATTTGGCAGGGTTCTTTTTACGGACAAATCGATATAATTGATCATAATACTGGTCAAATCCGTCACTTGAATGAAGATTCAAAAAATCCGAATTCATTTAGTGCTTTTAATATAAGAAAAATAATTAATGACAAAGATGGTAACCTCT
>CAVSGB010000312.1:0-3585 GCA_963726845.1 uncultured Bacteroidota bacterium
ATTTACATTGAATGAAAAGTAAAAATTAAATTTGCCCCAAAATTCCATATTGTCGTAATACCTATTGCAATCAGTTTTGATAAATAAAAATGCCGTTTGTATTTACTAACCAAAATCCAGAGGATGAAATTATTTATTCCCAAACCGATTAACGAAATAAAAATAAATTGGCTGTATTCTATCGCGATGTGTGGATTGTTGCTATGAAATGTCCATGTACGGTTTAAAAAATAATTGCTCGATGCTGCTGTTATAAAACCACAACTATTAGCTATATATTTTTGAATTTTAACTTTTTCTTTTAGAGAAAAGTAATACCAAAATCGATGAAAATTCCTGTAAAACCTACCAATCCAAATTTCAAAAACCTGTACAATAATCCAGTCATAATTTTGTATTAAAAGATAAAATTCTATTATTGCTTAACCCACACACTATCTTCCATTAAATGGATAGGACATGCTACTTTCTCTGTCTGGAGAAAGCTGCGATGAGATTTTCAATACCACAATCATAAAAATTAATTATAATTTTTTATACTAACATATATATATTGCAGAGCAAAAACCTGCGTAAAGTAAAGCAAAGAATGAGTAAGAAAAAAATGAGAGAATTATAAATTTTTAATCAAGATGTTATGTTCAGAGGAATTTATAATATTTTTAAAGACATCTAACTTGGAATTAATCTTTTTCAAATCAGGAACATTAGCTATATCAAGTGAGGTAATACCTGAGTTTTCTAATTTATCAATTACAGTTTTTATAGTTAAACGGTTTATATCCATAGCAGGTTGGTAAAGGATTTCGCGGTTATCGAACAAGGAAACCTGCGAAAACACGCCTGACTCAACTAATTCATTAGTTATTTCGCGGACAATTCGAGACGGCATTTGTAATTGAATTGAAATTTCATCCAAACCAGGCGCATTTTCTGAATTTGCAAATTTTTTTACTACAAAATAGGTGACCAAAATAGATAGTAATCTCCTATAACCTATGCTGATCTGATCAACTTCACTTTCAAATTCATATTTCTCATAGTTTTGTGAAGCATAAGACATTTCTGCACCAAAAAGTACAATTAGCCATGCAACCTGCACCCAAAGCATAAAAAGTGGCAAAGCTGCGAAACTACCATAAATAGCGTTATAACTCGATACACTGATTTGGAATTTTACATAAATCCATTGTGTAATTTGAAAAATAGTACCCGTTATAATACCTGATATAACTGCTGGCCAGAATTTTACTATTGTATTGGGAATTACAATGTAAATAAAGGAAAAAAGTATCCAGATTAGAATATATGGGATAAGATTAATAAAAATCCTGATTAAAGGCGCAAAATATCCCAACAGTTGGATATGTTGGACAATACTGGTAATTTGGGTAGTAATATAGACCGTAATCGAACTTGAGAGGATTACAAATATTGGTGCAATAAGCATTATGGCAAGATAGTCGGAAAATTTTCTGAAAAAAGACCTTCCTTTTTTTATTTGCCAGATTTCGTTAAAAGAAATTTCAATATTATTAAGCACTCGCATAACCGACCAAAGTAAAATGATAAGGCCGATACCGGCAATTACATCACCCTTGGTACGCCTGAGTATTGAATTGGCAAATGTATAAATCCAGTCAAAAACCTGTTTTTGTCCACTCAGCTTGTTTGCCAGGATTACATATAATTTCTTGTCAAGTCCAAAACCTTTCGCAAACCCAAAAACCATTGCTACAAATGGGACAACGGATAATAAAGTATAATATGTCAGCGCCGATGCCCGAAGCACAACTTTATTCTCCATGAAGCCGCGGAAAGTAATTATGAAAATTTTAAGTTGTTTAAAAATAAAAAACCTGACAGGAGATAATTCAAGGTGTGAAATTATCCAGATATCTTTTAATAAGAATTTTTTTATAATCTGAAACAGAAACAAAAGTCTATTCATTAAAATGAAATTTTAATTTCAATGGTTTATTGGAACCCAGTTGAGATGTTTTTATTCATTCGAGTTTATTCACTTAGTTCATGAGAACGCTTCGCTAAGTATTGTTTGTTAATCATGATGGTTACATAAAATCATGAATTGGCTGAACTTTCAAGCTTTAGCTTCAACCTATTTATTTTATCAAAAACCTGTTTAAAAAATATGTAACGCTGTTTTTCTGAAACGCCACTTATCAAGGATGATTTGCGGATCAGGTTATTGAGCCATTTAAAAGTATCATCACAGAATTTGGTATTAACTGTAGCAAGTTTGTTGAATGTATGAAAACTAAGATATACCATTTTGATATCTCCTTTGTGCGTTAGGATGCAATTATTTCCTATTTCAATATCGCTTACATACAGTTTAAAATTCTCAGACATTGCAACGTTGTCAGTCAAAATCTTACCGCTCAATTCGGCTTGTCTCTGGATAGTTTTAATTTCTTCCTCCAACTGAGTGCAAATTAAAATTGCCAATTCCCTGCTTTCTATTAAACCTGAATCCCAGTAAAATTCAATTTGGGCAATTGACCCATTTATTGTTGCATCAGTCCATACTTCAGTGCTTGAAAGCTTACAATATGAGTTATATATTTCTTTGCCAAGTTCTTTAAGTTCGGATGAAACTGTCGAAACATTAAATTTAAGGCCATCCAGCGAAGGTTCATTAAGTACATCTTTTAACCAATAGAACATCTTAAATGCAGAAAGTTCATGGTAATTAAAATGATGAAAAATGGGGATGTCAATAGCAGCGTAAAATAATTCAGTATTCTCTGATTTTCCAAGAGTAATAAGTGTATTACGAATACTGAGCAGATAGTCACGGAAATCTTTTATCCCGTGCATTTGATCGAAATTAAATGATACAGAACCTGCCTGTTCGCTGAATACATCGAAACCAATCTTGAAGTGGTTACAAAGTATAGAAATTTCATCAATCGACAACGGTGTTTCGCCTCTCAACCTTCTATATGCACTATCAGTGCTCATATTCAAAACTTCGGCCACTTCGTTGACAAGTGATAAGGATACCGGAAGTATTTCCTTTATCCTTTCGAAAAATCGAACTTGTAAAGAGTCCTCTTTTTTTTCTGGCATCACATTTTTCTTTTTAAGAACTCATTTTTTGCAATTTATGCAAATATCGTAAAATGAGTTGCAGAATTTGCAAATTCCTATAAATTATTTCGTATTGATAAAATATTCCCCTTTTAATATCATCAATCTATGTTACTTTTGCTATCAAATTTTTTACGAATGCAAATTGAAATATATCAATTATTGGAAGGTGCAAAAAAAGCAAAAGGATTGACTGTTATTATTGACGTATTCAGGGCTTTTTCGCTTGTATGCTATATTATGGAACAAGGTGCAAAAGAAATAATTCCAGTAAGTGACATTAAACTTGCATTTAAATTAAAGGAAGAGAATCCGGAATATATTTTGGTAGGAGAGAGACATGAAAAAATTCCTGAAGGATTTGATTTTGGGAATAGCCCGACTCAAATTCAAGGTATCAATTTTTTTAATAAAACTGTTGTTCATACTACAAGCGCAGGTACTCAGGGACTTGTAAATGCAATTGGCGCT
>CAVSGB010000313.1:0-8159 GCA_963726845.1 uncultured Bacteroidota bacterium
GAAACTTCCATAATCGAAATAGAATAGATATGGCGAAGGGTTAATAGACCGAAGTGCACGATACACATTGAAATCATCACCAGTGTAGGTTTGCTTGTATCTGCGGGAAAGTACAATCTGGAAAACATCGCCTCGCTTGCAGCTTTCTTTCCCTTTTGTTATCATTTGCATGTATTCGTTGTCGCTGTGGTTCGAAATTTCGTCTTTATTTGTTTTAAAAGGATAAACAGCAAAATTTCGGCTTTGCAAAAGCGATTCTATTTTTTCGATTTCGCTCTTTTCGTGAGGCAACAAATTTTCAATGATCAGCAAACTATTGTGGAAATGGTTTACGGCAATTATATATTTATAAAAGCTGTAAAAAACCTCTGGAATTTGTCTTGAACCTTCAATTACAGAATTAAATCTTATTTGTTCAAAATATTCAATAGAATCGAAAGATAAATATCCAAATAATCCATTTACTGGAACAGGATCACCGGTACACACAAAGTCCATCCTGAATAAATCGAGCCTTTTGACTACAGGCATTTCAGTGTTTGCATGGGTTACTGAAGAAGTACCATCAGGAAAATGCTCGGTAATTTTTCCTTTCTCAACAATAAAGTTTGCAATGGGATTTGCACATATAAACGACCAGCTTCCCTTGCTGCCATGATAATCTGAGCTTTCGAGTAAAATCGTATTTGGATAAATATCCCTGAATTTTAAATAAATGCCGACCGGTGTAATTGTATCGGAAAGCACTTGTTTCGAGTTCGTGGTGATGTTAAATTTCATATTAAAGTTTTTAAATTTCCAATAAAAAAAGGCTTACCGTGATTTGGTAAGCCCTTTTGATATTATTTGGTTTCTTCTGAAAACAATATGGCTATACTTTCTCACGGTATTTGAGAAGATTGCGCCACCACCAGATATTGTTATTCAGGTTCAACATAAATTTACCTTATTATAAGAATACAAAGGAAGAAATTTTTATTCAATTTTCAAACTATTTGATAAAATTTTACATGTTTAGCCTAAAAATTCTATTAATAAGAGAATTTTCATTTCTTCATTTGTTTTTAATCCAGATATTTTTAAATTGCAGAAATATTCAAACCGGCGACTGTAGATGAAAGTTACTGACTTTAAGAAAGAAAAAGACGATCCGGGAAAAGATGTAGTTAACAAATCACTCGAAGAAGATTGCAATATTCTCCAGGAAGTTTTCGATTTAATTACTTCTAATAGCAATATAGGTTATTTTCAAATAACAAGAACTGGCGAAATTCTTGAAATGAATCCTGCCATGTACAAAATTCTCGGAATAACAGAGAATTTCCAGGCTTCCCAAATATCAGAGGAAACAATAAATACATTGCTTGAAACAGTTCAATTTGGAGAAATAAAAAAAAGCATTAAGAAAGAAATTCCTGTTTGCAACAATAAAAAAGTTCAGACGACTATTTCTGTGAAATCTGTTGTTTCGGATTGTAAAGAAATTATAATAGGATTTGCAGAAATTATTTCGGGAAACAAAATAGTGCAGGAAGATTTTGATATCAGCACTGAAAACCTGAATATACTTATTGAAAATATTGATAACCCAACCTGGTCGCTTGATTGCAACGGTCGCATAATGGCTTTTAACAATGTCTTCAGGAATTATTTATCACAAAGCTTTAATTTAATTCCTAAAATTGGAATGTCTGTTTTTGAATATGCTGAAAATGAAGACATTTTAAAATTGAAAGTCTTGTTTGAGAAATCTCTTTCAGGGGAAAAAATCACCAGGGAGATTAAAATTAAAATTGGAGGAATTATACATTATCAAAATATAGTTGTTAATCCATTTTTCGATGACAAAAAGAATATTTTGGGGTTCTACTTTTATAATTCATGATATAACAGAACTTAAAACAATCGAAAAACTTCTCTTCAAATCAAAAACCCATCTGCATGCCCTTATAGACAATATTCCATCGCTGGTGTGGCTTAAGGATGTTAATGGGAAATTTATAATAGCCAATCAGACTTTCTTAGATTTCTTTAAAATAGATGAAAGTATATTAATAAGTGACAATATTGATATTCTTCCCGAACACAAGGAATTTTGGGACTTTATCGCCGACGAATCTGATATTGTGAAA
The DNA here is from genome assembly GCA_963726845.1 of uncultured Bacteroidota bacterium. GTDB lineage: Bacteria > Bacteroidota > Bacteroidia > Bacteroidales > DTGW01 > CAVSGB01. Next base: position 2,133 of record CAVSGB010000313.1, read on the forward strand.
TCGGGTACTAAACTTATGGAAGAGAAAAGCTTTGTTATTGACAAAGAAAACCGCTGGTTCGAAATACATAAAACGCCAATATATGCAGGTGAATTGGAACTTGTTGGAACAACCGGGATGGCCCGAGATATTACCAATAGAAAAACTATTGAAAATATTTTACTTGAAAGCGAGGAAAGGTTCAGACAGTTTGCAGAAAACACATCAGATGCTTTTATCCTTTGTTCAAACAATTCCGTTCTTTATGTGAATCCCGCTTTTCAGAAAATTTATGGCCGCAGCCTTCAGGAAGCATATCAATATAACCATATACCTCCGGAATGGGTGCATCCGGATGATGCCCAAACAGTCATAAATCATTTTCGAAGTGCTGATTATAAAAATTCAGGAAAGTTTAATGGACAATACCGGGTTATTAAATCGGATGGTTCAATAAGTTGGATATGGGAAAGAAGTTTTCCTGTAGCCAATGCTGAAGGCGAAATAATCAGGTATATTTCTGTTGCATCTGATATTACGCGCCAAAAACAGCTCGAAACCGATTTGCTGAAAACACAAACCCAGCAACAGGCTATTTTGGATAATGTTCCGCATCATGCATGGCTAAAAGATATTCATGGAAGATATGTTTCTGTGAACGAAGCGTTTGCAAAATTTTACAATCAGAGTAAAGAGGAATTTACAGGGAAGACTGATTCAGATTTTTGCCATCCCGACCTGGCCGAATTATATGCATATAACGACTACCTGGTTTTAAAAACTAAGAAACAGCAACAATTTGATGAATTCATCGATACACCCGAAGGGACTATTTATACAGAAACAATAAAAACACCCATAATAAATAATGAAGGTGATGTCATAGGGATTACAGGCATATCGAGAGACATAACATATTATAAACGCATTGAGCAACAACTACGTGCCAACGACGATAGGGTAAAAGCATTATTGCAAAACTCACTTGATGCCATTACTGTTATCAACAAAGAAGGGACGATTGTTTTTGATAGTTCTTTTGCAGTAAAAATTGACGACTTTGCTTCTTCAGATAATATTATAGGCCACACTTTTATTGAATATGTTACAGATACAGACAGGAAAATTATTATAGATACCATCGAAAAAGTTATTCAAAATCCCGATATTCAGCAAAAAGCAGAATTTAGTTGTAGAAAATCAGACGGATCATTAATATACCTTGAAAGTTTTTTTTCAAATCATCTTGACAATGCACTTATTACAGGTATTGTTATTAATTCGCGGGATATTACAGAAAGGATATTGTCGGCATTGAAAGAAAAAGAATACCAGGAGAATTTAGTCTTTCTTGAAAATACAGCACTTGAATTTCTTACAATTTCATCAAGCGAACAGATTTATAATTATATCGGACAAAAAATTTACGAGCTTGTTCCTGAATCAGTTGTAATATTCAGCTCGTACGATGAACCCGATAATTGTTTTGTAATCCAGAATATAACAGGTGTTGAGAAATTTCTTGGAATAATTAATGATTTTCTGGGACAAAGTCCATTGCATTATCGTGCAAAATTATCAGCACAAATGAAACGGGAACTCATTGCAACAGCTAACAAGTTGCATGAGTTAAATGGAGGGATTTACAATGTCTGTAACCGGCAAATCGACTTTATGGTTTGCAAGGCGCTTGAGAAACTGATTTCGCTCAACAAAACTTATGGCATGGGAATAGTTAGGGCTGGTAAGTTATTAGGAAGTATTGCAATTCTTACACGCTATTCACATTATATTAAAGACAACCGAATAGTTGAAACATTCATGTATCAGGCATCAATTGCCCTTCTTAGAAGAAACCTTGAAAAGGAACTTGTGTCAGCTAAAGAAAGAGCAGAAGAATCTGACAAATTGAAAACGGCATTTTTGGCCAACATGTCTCATGAGATTCGGACTCCGGTGAATGGAATAATAGGATTTTCACAACTACTTGAGGAAAAAAATATAACTGATGAAAAACGAAGTGAATACATTGAAATTATCAGGGCAAATGCCGATTCGTTAATATCGCTTATCGATGATATACTCGATGTTTCTATTATTCAGGAAGGACAGGTTAAACTTAGAAAAACAACCGTAAATATTAATCTATTACTGGATGAAATATTTTCAAACTTTATGTCGCCCCGATACCAGGAAAAGCACTTGGAATTGGACATAAAGAAGAGTTTGCCCGATGAATCTGCAACACTGATTACCGACCCGTTAAGAGTAAAACAAATTCTCAATAACCTTATTTCAAATGCATTTAAATTTACTGAAAAAGGAAGGATCGAGTTTGGTTACACAGTCGAGCCTAATTATATAAAATTTTATGTTAAAGACACTGGTATTGGAATTTCGCAAGAAAAGCAGGATGCAATTTTTATGCGCTTTATCCAGGCCGATGCTTCTTTTACACGCCGTTTTGGAGGTTCTGGTTTAGGATTGGCAATATCAAAAGGCCTTGTTGAAATTTTGGGAGGAAAAATTTCTGTAACTTCAGTAGTTGGGGAAGGTTCCGAATTTTGTTTTACGCTACCAAATACTGACAGCAACTGGAAAAGTCCTGAAACCCTTGTTGAATCGTCAAAAACAAATCCATCACTTCTTAATTGACCCCTAAAGTTTATATTCTTCAGAGCGGATTCTTACTTTTGTTCAAAATCAATATTTGCCTGAAACATCTATGCACTATCGTTCACAATTAGAAAATAAATGTAATATGGATGTTCTATGAGAATCAACCGCAAGATTATTAAATGTTTAACTTAAATATATTCTTGTAAAACATCTATGCACTATCGTTCACAATTAGAAAATAAATGTAATATGGATGTTCTATGAGAATCAACCGCAAGATTATTAAATGTTTAACTTAAATATATTCTCGTAAAACATCCATGCACTATCGTTCACTATTAGAAAATAAATGTAATATGGATGTACTATGAGAATCAACCGCAAGATTATTAAATGTTTAACTTAAATATATTCTCGTAAAATGTTAATTTTTATTGGATTTACATTTTTCATTTTGGTTCTGGTATATTGCATACTTATTTCAGCCTATTATATTTCGTGGAAGAAGCTTCAACCATTTATAAATTCCAAAAACAATAAGTCCCAGTTATTCACTTCAGTTATTATTCCTGTGCGTAATGAGGAATTAAATACAAGTGAATTGCTGAATGATTTACAAATGCAGAATTGTCTCCCGTCAAATTTTGAAATTATCATTGTCAATGACCATTCCGAAGACAGAACACTGGCAATTGCAAAAAGTTTTATGAGCCGAATGAATAATTTAACGATTATTGACTTGCCAGATAATATTTGTGGGAAAAAAAGAGCTATATCATTTGCAATTAATATTGCTAAAGGGGAACTAATAATTACGCTCGATGCCGACTGCAGGTTAAGCAAAAACTGGCTTTCAACAATTTGTGAATTTTATAATAAATATAAACCAAGGTTGATTATCGGGCCATTATTATATTTTGAAGAAAAAAACTGGTTTGAAAAAATACAATCATTGGAAATATTAAGCCTGGTGGCATCTGGTGCAGGAGCAGCAGCAATGGGAAGGCCAATCATGTGTAATGGTGCCAACCTGGCATTCGCACGTGAAACATATTTACAATGTAAATCAAATCTGAAAGTTGAAATCGTATCTGGTGATGATATTTTTCTTATGCTTGAAATTAAAAAACGATGGCCTGGTTCTATCCGGTTTATTAAATCAATTGAAGCTACTTGTTATACAAAAGCAGAACCAAGTATTGAAAAATTTTTTATGCAAAGGAAGCGCTGGGTTTCAAAAAGCAAATATTACAACGATAGGGATATATTATTCATTTCGGCAGTAGTGTTTCTAACGAATCTTGCTATTTGCATTTCATTTTTTGAAGCATTTTTTAAACCTCAAACGATTCTCGTATTTTTCATTTTACTTTTTTTAAAATCAATCCCCGATTTCTTATTGATGAATTCATTTTCAAGTTACTTTAGTAAAAGAAAATTATTGAAATTTTTCCTTTTAACACAATTAATTTACCCATTTTATCTGGTTTTTATGGCAGTTTATGGCAATTTAGGCAAATTTGAATGGAAAAAGAGGATATACAAATAAAACAAGAAATAAAAATATTTCAAAAATTCTGCCGTAACAGACTTGCACTGGCAGGGCTTATATTTATTGTTCTGGTAACAGTGATTGCATTTCTTGGATATACCATTATACCTGATGACACACCTTATGTTAACCGGCAATGCTTGGAAATAGCGGCAAAAAAGCCAGGCTTTAAGATTATCTTTTTTAAAAGGCCAATCGCTTATAACATAAAGGTGTCATTTATAGAAAAACTCATCAATGGACAACCTTCCACATTTGAATATATTCCTATCGATACTGATTATTTCGAAGCAAACAACTTTGTAATCCGTCATATTAGTGAACCACCTGATAATAGCCTTATTCAGATGTTTCCAATTGAACAATTAGTTAATGAAAACAATATTTCTTATTCAGAAGCAAAATCGTTGATATTGTCGAGATATATATCAAAATCAAGGTTTATACTCGGCACTGACAGGTTTGGCAGGGATTTGCTGAGCCGCTTGGTTATCGGGGCACGAATTTCTTTGTCAGTCGGATTTATTGCTGTATTAATTTCTTTAATAATTGGGATCATACTTGGTGCATTGGCTGGATATTATCGTGGCTGGATCGATTCCATAATTATGTGGATTGTCAATGTAACATGGTCGGTACCAACTCTACTTATGGTTATTTCAATTACGATAGTACTTGGAAAAGGTTTTTGGCAGGTTTTTATCGCTGTCGGCCTTACTATGTGGGTTGAAGTTGCGCGATTGGTAAGGGGGCAGGTATTGAGCATACGAGAAAAAGATTATATAGAAGCAAGCCGTGCCCTGGGGTTTAGTAATTTAAGGATAATAACAAAACATATAATCCCAAATATTGTTGGGCCGGTAATTATAATAGCAGCAGCAAATTTTGCATCGGCAATACTTATCGAAGCCGGGTTAAGTTTTCTTGGGGCAGGCGTTCAGCCACCTGTTCCATCATGGGGAAATATGGTAAAGGACCATTATGGTTACATCATACTCGACAAAGCATACCTTGCAATAGTGCCGGGATTAGCAATAATGTCGCTTGTACTGGCTTTTACATTTGTTGGCAATGGTTTGCGCGATGCATTTGATGCAAGATCAATGCCAACGCAAGGATAATAATTAAACAAATAAAAGAAAAGCAAGCAAGGCGCCAATTATCAGAATAAATAACCAATCGGTCATTTCACTTTTTAATATCGTCGAACTCATTTTAGATTTCATTTAAAATTAAGTTTACTATTAATATGATTTTTCATAAAATAGTAACCCTACCTTGCGAGAATTTTTGATGAAAAAATTTCCCTGAATTTAATTTCCCATTTCGGAAAGGAATTTTATACGCATAAGCCGGATTTCTTCCTGGTTGTATTCGTCTTCGCCCAACTCATCTAATGCATCCTGTAACGATTCAGTTTCGGCTTCGCGAAAATACTCATATACTTCCTGCTGGCGCTCTTCATCGAGGATTTCATCTATATAATAATCGAGGTTTAATTTTGTACCACTGTTTACAATTGCTTCAATCTCTGTCAACAAATCGTTCATCGGCATATTTTTTGCATTGGCAATGTCTTCAAGGTTCATCTTCCGGTCAATACTTTGAATAATAAAAACTTTCATCCCAGATTTATTTACCACAGATTTAACTACCATATCCTGAGGACGGATGATTTCTTTTTCTTCGACATAGGCTTTGATAATTTCAATAAATTCTTTCCCGTATTTTTGGGCTTTACCTGTGCCAACACCTGAAACATTTTGTAATTCTTCAAAGGTAATTGGGTAATTAATTGCCATGTCTTCCAGCGATGGATCCTGGAAAATAACGAAAGGTGGAAGATTTTTCTGTTTGGCAATTTTCTTCCTCATGTC
>CAVSGB010000314.1:0-8109 GCA_963726845.1 uncultured Bacteroidota bacterium
ATTATTTTACAGACATAGTAAAGTACCTCTTAAAATTGAAATCATGATTTTGTCATCAAGACACCTGGTTACCAGTCAAAGGTAAATTAATGAAATTTATTTATAATTTATTTATGAGATTTAGTGTTTTTGTGCTTTGGTGGCTAAAAGTGAGACTCTCAAAGCAGTTATACTTAAATATAAACTTAAGTTAAAAAATCAACTTATGTCATACAGTAAAATCACAATTTCAAATGGCAAATTAATTGTACCTGACAATCCTGTTTTACCTTTTATTGAAGGCGATGGAACAGGCACCATATTTGGGCTGCATCTGTTCGGGTTTTTAATGCCGCAGTTGAAAAAGCATACAAAGGAAACCGTAAAATTGAATGGCTGGAGGTTTTGGCTGGCGAAAAATCGTTTAAACAAAACGGCGAATGGTTGCCTCAGAAAACACTTGACCTGATTAACGAATACATGGTTGCTATTAAAAGCCCGCTGACAACACCTGTTGGAGGCGGTATCCGTTCGCTTAATGTAGCACTTCGTCAGCAACTCGACTTATATGTTTGCCTTAGGCCTGTCCGCTATTTTAATGGAGTTCCTTCGCCTGTGAAGGGCCCATCAACAACTGATATGATAATATTCCGTGAAAACACAGAAGATATCTACGCAGGAATTGAATGGAACTTTGACACTCCTGAAGCAAAGAAAATTATAAACTTTCTTCAGAATGAAATGAGTGTAAAAAAAATCAGGTTCCCGGAATCTTCATCAATTGGGATCAAGCCAGTTTCGAAAGAAGGTTCTGAGCGCCTTATCAGGGCTGCAATTGAGTATGCTATTGTTAATAAGAAACCTTCTGTGACACTTGTTCATAAAGGTAACATTATGAAATTTACTGAAGGCCAGTTTAAAAGCTGGGGTTATGAATTGGCCGAACAGGAATTTGCCGATAAAACATTTACATGGCACAATACGATAAAATATCTGCAAATGAAGGGAAAAATATAGCGGAACAGAAATTGAAAGCAGCACAATCGTCAGGAAAAATAATTATAAAAGACAGCATTGCCGATGCTTTTTTACAACAGATTTTATTGCGTCCAGCCGAGTATTCAGTCATTGCAACATTAAACCTCAATGGTGATTATATTTCTGATGCACTGGCTGCAATTGTTGGTGGTATTGGTATTGCCCCCGGTGCAAATATTAATTACAAAACCGGACATGCTATTTTTGAAGCTACTCATGGCACAGCTCCCAAATATGCAGGTATGGATAAAGTTAACCCGGGCTCCTTAATCCTTTCAGGTATGATGATGTTTGAATATTTGGGATGGAATGAAGCTGCCGGTTTAATAATCAAAGGTATCGAAGGCGCAATTTCAAAAAAACGCGTAACATACGATTTTGAGCGCCTAATGGAAGGAGCGACGCTTTTAAAATGTTCGGAATTTGGAGATGAAATAATAAAAAATATGTGAAACAATTCCCTTTTAACCTTAATCCTTAAGTCCGCAGGTTTGAGGTTAATTGGCGAGTTGTTTGTTATGCTATTGATAATGATAACCCTTCGACTTCGCTCAGGGTGACGTCAGACTGAGCGAAGTCGAAGTCAAACCGGGTAAACGAAAAAGACTTGCGGATTTAAGGGTTAAAATAAAAAAAGGCTATCTTTTAAATAGCCCCTTTTTTATATATTATAATTTATAGACCTTATTGAATAACAAACTTAGTTTCTACAAAAGATTTATCACCCCTCAGATTTACAAAATATAAACCTTTTGGCTGACTTTGTAAATCAATAGGAAAAATAGAATCTCCATTGCCCTTACTTACATTTTTGGTTAAAATTGTTTTGCCGGTAAGGTCGAATACTTCAATATTAAAAGATTCGGCATAGGGCGAAGTAAATTTAACATCCATCAATCCGTTATTTGGATTTGGATATACATTAAGGCTTACCTGATTTATTGTATTTTGCTTAACACCCAGGCTTACATCGTTGTACCTTATGTAAAATGTACCGGTATCACCACCATGGCTTCCATCCATTTGCAACCAATAGGTTTTGCCGGGTACCAAAGCAACGTAATTAATTACTGAAAAAAGGCTATCCTGTGTATAATCATCATTTGCTGCAATAAGATCAGCCTTTCTAATATTCGTGCAACTATCTGAATTGTAAATAGCGATTTGAGTATCCATACCTCTTGCGACGAAACTTCCGACACCACTTGCAGGGCCGGTGAATTTGAACCAGACACTGTGTTGCAAACCTCCTTCATTGCACCACTGCATTGCACATGTACAACATGTATCTTCAGTCGGGTATGGTTCATTGATTTGTACTGTGGCATCATCATTTGTAAATGGCCCGTTATTACCTACTTTCAATTCAATTGCATCACACTCATTATCGTTCACAGGAGGTTTTAAAACAAATACATCGAGGGTGGATGTCCCGGAGCAAGCATCTTGTATGGCAGTAACAGTAAATTTGTACCTGCCGGGTACTTTACTTGTAAAATAAGCCTCCGATGAACTCCCATTTATTAAAGGAATATTTGCATACCAGGAATAAATATCGGCGTCTGTAATGGCTATTAGCTTTGCAGTATCACCGGAAACTATATAATTAGGGGCGCCAAATACAGGCAATAATTGGTTTACAACCCTGTAGTTTTTAGATATAGAGTCAGTACCATTGGGCCCTGATATTGTAAGGGTTGCTGTTCTTAAACCGGCAGTTGCATTTTGAAGGAACAAGACTAAATGGGGGCCTTTACCTGTCGTACTATCTAATGAAATTGCATCACTACCAAAGTTCCAATTATAGGATGTAATATTTCCCGATGAAGTATCAGTAAAAACTACTGCGCTTCCGGCACACACCTCATATCTGCTTATATCAAAATTGGCTTTAGGCCCTAAATTATTATCAGGATATGCATGAATTACCAAATCCCACTCATAACCCTGAATATCTGAACCCAATGGTTGCCATTTATTTCCATCAAGTATTACCCATTGTTCTCCTGATTTTTCAATTTTTGGATTTGCATAAGTAGTATCCACTTTTGCTTCAATAGGTATAGGATAATTCCATCCAGGGGTTGAATATGTAACTTTGATATAAAAGCTGTCCTGGACAATAATATCTGGAATATCGAATACATAAAACCCGGGAGAACGAACTTCGTTGCTGTTAAATTGAGACAACAAGTTTTTTAAAGTATCACCATTTAGGTTTTTATATACTTCTATTTCAACTGACGAACCAGTTCGATAAAGAAAAGTCCCGATTTTGTGGATGCTTTGTTTTTGTGGGGCAATGTACTTTACCAGGGCGACAGCATTGTCGCTTGAACCTGTACCTGCAAAAGTAACCACCCCTGCTTTATCGTAACTATATGGTTTGTTTAAGTATCCTGTTGTCAAACGAGTAGGATAATATGCAATAATATTTGTAACAGTTTTATCGTTATACGAAATATAAAAGAAACCATTTTCCCCCCAACTTGTTCCCCATTGGTTTTTGGCAATCCATGCACCTGTCCCTTTGGTTGTAATTTTTGTATCATTCCAACCCACTAATGCGATGGCATGGTTTGGGCTTGCTGTCCCTAAATAACAAAAAGAATTGGTATTAGGGTCAAAGTACTGGTCTTCATAATGTATATCGGCACTAATTGCCCCATAATCCATTATAATTTGCTTTATCAATACACGGTTATCTGCCACCCATCTGGTTTCAGGAACTTAGGGCAACAGGAGTTTTGCCCAACAAACAGTATTGTTCCAGCGATGAATATGGATCGTCAGTTTCAGATATTGGGCCTTGCATCCTCGATAAATAACCCATGTCAAGGAACTCATTTCCGCCCTGTCCATAACCCCATGCATAACCATTGCAATTCACAAGATTCTGTTCAGACAAATCAAATTCACTAAGTCCTTTTACCATCCAACCCGATTCTATCGAAGACATGCAGGCAAACGCCCAGCAATTGCCTCCAAAATCTCCGGTTCCCTGGTTTTTTACTGAAGAAACAGTCTTATTTTTTCTTAAATCAAAAACGGCAGGCAAACCATTTGCAGCATCCATTAAATTCAGGCCATTATTTAATTTGTCCGAAATAGAGTCGGTAGCACTATCCGGTAAATTCGTGTAACTATCTATAAATTTAACGGGAGATGGAATATAGCCCAATGAATGTTCAGAAGCATCGCCTTGAACCTTTGCTTTTTTGTTAGCAACATATTCAATGTACTCCTTACTTAATGGAGCTGTATACTTGGATATCTGGGCATTGCCGATAGTTGCAATAAATAAGAAAAGTACGGGCGACAATAATTTTTTTAACATAATTCATTATTTTAGGACCAATACAAATTCAAAGTTAAAAAAATATAACTTAAATCCTTAAAAAGTTTTTAAGCAAAAGATGAGACTGTCAAAAACAAACTTTATATTATGGGTTAGCAGATGTAGTAAAAAAGTTTAATTTTGTCCGGTTAAATAGAAACATATAAAAATCACTTAAAAATGAGCATATTAGGCAGTTTAATTCAGAATTTTTTTGGTTCAAAGTCCGAACGGGATATTAAAGAAATCCAACCTTATGTTACAAGGATTTTAGAAGAATATGAAAAGTTAAAATATATTTCGAACGACGAATTGCGTGCTTTAAGCCAGGAATTAAAAATTAAAGTTCAGTCGGGTATTTTAAATGAATCAAAACAAATTGATGAAATCAAAATAAAAATTGAAGAACCCGAAATTGATATAAAAGAGAAAGAGCGATTGTACATTGATATTGAGAAACTTCAGGAATTAATAGATAAAAAATTAAATAATGCACTCGAAGACGCTTTGCCTCTGGCATTTGCAATCGTAAAAGATACTGCGCGGCGTTTTTATGAAAATGAAGAAGTGGTCGTTACAGCCACAGATTTCGACAGAAATTTATCTGTGACAAGAAGTAACATTTTAATAAAAGATGAAAAGGCAATTTTTCTGAACCATTGGATTGCCGGTGGAAATGAAATTACATGGGATATGGTTCACTATGATTGCCAGTTAATCGGGGGTGTTGTACTTCACCAGGGGAAAATTTCTGAAATGGCAACAGGTGAAGGAAAAACCTTAGTCGCAACATTGCCTGTTTTTCTCAATGCACTTACCGGCCGGGGAGTACACTTGGTCACGGTGAACGATTATTTAGCCAAACGTGACTCTGAATGGATGGGCACTTTATATGAATTTCATGGCCTTTCGGTTGATTGTATAGACAAACATCAACCAAATTCTGATGACCGTCGGAAAGCATATCTGGCTGATATTACTTTTGGAACAAACAATGAATTTGGATTCGATTACTTACGCGATAATATGACGGCGAACCCGGAAGAATTGGTACAACGGATGCATAATTATGCAATCGTCGATGAAGTCGATTCAGTGCTTATCGACGATGCCCGCACACCCTTGATTATTTCGGGGCCGGTACCAAGAGGCGACAACCAGGAATTCGATGTATATCGTCCAAAAGTTGAAACATTAGTCAGCGCACAACGAAAATTGGTAATGCAAATACTTGCCGATGCAAAGAAAGCGCTTGATGCGGATGATAAAGAAAAAGCCGGATTATTTTTGTTAAGGGCTTATAAAGGATTATCAAAAAATAAAGCGTTAATTAAAGTACTCAGTGAAGAAGGCAACAAAGCGCTAATGCATAAAACTGAAAATTTTTATATGCAGGACAATAGCAAACAAATGCATATTGTAACAGACGAGCTTTATTTTGTAATAGATGAAAAGAACAATAGCATAGAACTTACTGACAAAGGAATTGACCTTATTACCAGTTCATCAGAGGATTCTTCATTTTTTATCCTGCCCGATATCGGTTCTGAAATTGCAGAAATTGAAAAATCGACTACTAAACTTGAAGAAAAATTAGAGCGAAAAGAAAAGATGCTTCAGGACTATGCCATTAAATCTGAACGTGTACACACTGTTAACCAGCTTTTAAAGGCATATACCTTATTTGAAAAGGACGATGAATATGTAGTTATCGATAATAAGGTTAAAATAGTCGACGAACAGACAGGCCGAATTCTCGAAGGCCGACGATACTCTGACGGGCTTCACCAGGCAATTGAAGCCAAAGAGCGGGTACAGATCGAAGCTGCAACGCAAACATTTGCAACAATAACACTGCAGAATTATTTCAGGATGTACAAGAAGCTTGCTGGTATGACTGGTACTGCCGAAACTGAAGCAGGTGAATTATGGAATATTTACAAACTTGATGTTGTTGTTATTCCTACCAATAAAAATGTAATAAGAACAGATTATGAAGATAAAGTTTACAAGACCAAACGAGAAAAATACAATGCAGTAATCGATGAAATAGCAAGTCTTATTGAAGTTGGCAGGCCGGTATTGGTAGGTACTACCTCAGTTGAAATCTCAGAACTATTGAGCCGCATGTTGAAAATTCGTGGTATTAAACACAATGTGCTGAATGCTAAACTACACCAACGCGAAGCAGAAATTGTTGCTGAAGCAGGTAAATCGCGCACAGTAACTATTGCAACGAATATGGCAGGTCGTGGAACTGATATAAAACTTTCTGCCGAAGTCAGGGTTGCTGGTGGATTGGCTATTGTGGGAACTGAGCGTCATGAATCGCGGCGCGTCGACAGGCAGTTGCGCGGGCGTGCTGGACGACAAGGTGACCCGGGTTCTTCGCAGTTTTTTGTTTCGCTTGAAGATGATTTGATGCGGTTATTCGGTTCAACCGTATAGCTGCAATAATGGACCGTATGGGGATAAAGGAAGGGGAAGTTATTCAACACTCAATGATTTCGCGCTCAATAGAAAAGGCCAGAAAAAGTTGAAGAAAATAACTTTGGCATCCGTAAGCGCCTTCTCGAGTATGACGATGTTATGAACTCACAGCGGGAAGTTATCTATAAACGCAGGCGCCATGCGCTATTTGGAGAACGCCTTAGCCTCGATATTTCAAACATGCTTTACGATATTTGTGAGAATATGACTGCACAATTTCACAATTTGGCCGATTTTGAAGAATTTAACCTTGAAATTATTAAACATCTTTCTATTGAAGCGCCATTTACCAAAGCTGAATATTTGAAATTGTCCGCACCTGAATTAACTGAAAAAATATTTGATGAGGTTTGGAACAATTATCGTAGAAAAAGTACATCACTTGCCAAACAGGCTCTTCCGGCTGTTAAACATGTATACGAAAATCAATCTGCCATTTACGATAACATAGTATTCCCTATCAGTGACGGGTTGAAAGTATATCAAATTGTTGTCAATTTAAAGAAAAGCTACGAGAGCAATTGTAATGAACTGGTGAAATCCTATGAAAAAGCATCAATATTGATGACTATAGACGATGCCTGGCGGGATCACCTTAGAGAAATGGATGACCTGAAACAAAGTGTTCAAAATGCAGCTTATGAACAGAAAGATCCTTTATTGATTTATAAATTTGAATCCTTTGAACTGTTTCGCACAATGGTTGAGAACATAAACAGACAGGTAGCTTCAATGCTTATTAAAGGACATATTCATAACGCAGACCCAAATAATGTTCAAATCGGCCGGTAATAGGTTGTAGGACTCCATCGTGATGGTGTTCGCCGGGCAACGAGCCGCGCACAGGCCGCAACGGATGCAGCGCGTTTCATCCTTCAGCATCACCGACCCGACACCCTCGGCTCAGTTCTTCCGGAGCAATGTCGGGCAGCTCCGCGTGGTAGAGTTGAACGGTTTACGGAGAGGGTGCCGATACCATCGGAGCTGACTCCACGCGCTCCAGAGACACCAGTTCGAGGCAGCTCTCCGGGCAAACGTCCACACAGCCGCCACAGAGGATGCAAAACGACCCGTCGTCGCCATAGCCCTCGAAAATCGTATTGACCCAGCAGTGCAGGCAGCGCTGCGCTCGATAACCGCCGCCTCCTCGTCGTAACATTCCTCGACTTCGGTCGTGCCGGTACGGCGGTCAGTGGGAGCATTGGGATGGGCTGCCGCACCAGGTCCATGAATTCCAGCGGCATACGTGGCGTTTCAGTCGGTGA